>JAOZMQ010000084.1:3585-10093 GCA_029934195.1 Candidatus Cloacimonadota bacterium
GGACATGGAATTCCGGTTTTAATAGTATTGGAAATGGTGCGTCAGCAAAGTATTATTTCTTCTGTGTTGATATAAGTTCTGGATTTGATGAAGCTCATACAATTGGAACAAGAGTTGGAAATGGTGATGTTGCTTCAGATGCAAGTAGTACGGTAAATGATCCTTCCGGAGATCTTGATTCAGAGCTTAAATATCTTGATGGTTATATTGCAACTCTTACCGGTGGTGATATTGATGCTGGAGTAATTTTTGTTCCGGGTGATACCAATAAAGGTCTTTTATATATGCAAGTTGATACAAATCAGGGTTCAACAAATTTGACATCATTGATTGTGGATTTCTCACAAGGTACTGCGACTTACAGTGATATTGATAACGTTTATTTACGATCAAACTCAACAAATGATTTTTCCGGTTCATCATTAGTAGCTTCTTCTACCTGGACATCAGGAACATCAGTTACCTTATCGCCAACTGAAGCAATTACAACAACAGACAAATATTTGTTTATTTCAGTGGATATTAATTCAAGTGCGAATATAGGACATTCTGTGAAAGCTCGTGTAAAAACAGATAACAATAATTTTGTTACAGATTATCTTAATTTTGCCGATGCTATTGATGAATCAACCGGTTATATTGAAGGTGGTTCACATACTTTGCCAGTTGAACTTTCAACATTCTTAGCTACTAATGAAGGACATGTTGTTACTTTAAGTTGGGTAACTCAATCTGAAACTAATAATGCAGGATTTAATATTTATAGAGGAACTTTCCTTGATGCTATGAAAAGTGGACAAGCTATTCATTTGAACAAATACTCTAATCTGATTCCTGGTCAAGGAACAACTTCACAAGCAACCACTTATAGTTTTACAGATGATTATCGTGTTGAATATAAAACAACTTATTATTATTGGATAGAAGTCGTTGACATTTCCGGATTTGGTGAATTATCAAATATGACAGCTATCATAAAACCAATGCCACCTAATACTAATAATAATGGAATAGATTATATACCTGTTGGACTTCATCAGAATTATCCAAATCCATTTAATCCTACAACTACCATTTCTTATAAATTAGAAGTTGGTGGAAAAACTACACTTGATATTTATAATGTTAAAGGACAAAAAGTTATTACTTTGGTTAATAATGAAGATCGAGCAGGTGGTGATGTTGTTCATCGTGAAATTTGGAATGCCAAAGATGAAAACGGCAATGAAGTAGGATCTGGAATTTATATATACCATATAAAGTCTGGAAACTACGAAGCTAAAAAACAAATGATTTTACTTAGATAGTTGCTCCTTTTTAAGTAAATTAGATAAGAAAAACCTGTTATTGTAATAGATAGCAGGTTTTTTTAATTAGTACTTGAACGGAAAAGAAATTATTTTTTCGCAAAGTCGCAAAGGGAAGATCGCAAAGGCAAATTATTTCTATCTTAATAGAAGCGACATCTATGTAGCCCAATGCGTTAGCGTTGGATAAAGAAAAAAGAATAAAGCTACAGAGTAGCGACAAAAAAAGAAAATTCAGAAAAGGATAAAAGCCACTGATTGCACGAATTAGCACCGGATTTAAAAGAATAAATTCTTATTGAACTCTTATTAATAATGGATAAAATAGAGAAAAAATTTAAAATCACCCTAATATCTGCAATTTCTCTCTATTTTTCGTCTATTATTTATTCTCTTAAATCCGCATAACTCTGCGTAAATCCGTACCTTATCCTTTTTCGTTAGGTACTATTTAATTAAAGGAGTTTACTTATGAATGCTAAAAATAAACTATTCTTACAAAAAAAGAAATCTATCTCTAATATTCAAGCTAATGAAAAAGTCTTTTCCTTTTTACCAACAACAAAGATAAAAAGACCACTTTTAGGTCATACTCTTGTAGCTGGATTTCCATCACCAGCACAGGATTATATTGAGGATAATCTTGATTTGAATAAATATTTAATAAATCACATTTCTGCTACATTTTTTGTTAAAGTTTCTGGAGATTCAATGATAGGAGCCGGAATTCATGACAGTGATATGTTAATAGTTGATAGAGCTCTTGAACCACACAACAATAATGTAATTGTAGCCATTTTGGATGGAGATTTAACAGTGAAACGATTGATAACTGATGAACCGCTTTGGTATTTGAAAGCAGAAAACCCTCTTTATCCGCCAATCTATTTGAATAAAGAATCTGATTTTTCTGTTTGGGGTGTGGTTACTTTTGTAATTCATTCTTTATAAGAAAATTTCACAATGAAAAATATTTTTGCATTAGTTGATTGTAATTCTTTTTATGTCTCTTGTGAAAGAGTATTTAGACCGGATTTAAAAGGAAAACCGGTGGGAATTCTTTCCAACAATGATGGCTGTATTGTTGCACTTTCCAAAGAATTAAAAAATATGGGAGTACATCGAGGAATACCTGCATTCAAAATTTTCCATTTGGTAAAGCAAAAGAAAGTTACTCTTTTTTCTTCCAATTATACTCTTTACGGAGATATGTCTGCAAGAATAATGAATGTTCTTTCTCAATTCACGCCGGAGCTTGAGATATATTCTATAGATGAAGCTTTTCTTAACTTGAATGGTTTTAAATCTCTTGATATTAATGAATATGGGAAAAAAATTAAATATACTGTTGAGAAATGGACTGGAGTTCCCGTTTCTGTTGGTATCGGTCAAACCAAGACGTTAGCGAAAATTGCAAATCATATTGCAAAGAAATATCAAAAATTTGAAGGTGTTTTTAATATTATCGATCATCCAAATTTTAACAAAGTTCTGGAAACCGTTGCTGTTAATAATGTTTGGGGTATTGGTCATAATTATGCTAAAAAATTAAATAAACTCGGTGTCCAAAATGTTCTACAACTTGTTAACAGATCAGATACATGGATTGATAAAAATATGACAATAGTTGGTCTCCGAACAGTTAAAGAATTGCGTGGTATCTCTTGTATTGATCTGAACCTGATGACTTCCGACAAAAAACAAATAATTTCTTCAAAATCTTTTGGAAAGCCAATCTCCGATATTGATGATTTGAAACAATCTATTTCTACTTATTGTAGTCGTGCTGTAGAAAAATTGCGTGAACAAAATTCTGTAGCTCAACAAATAATGATTTTTATTCTTACGAATCCTTTCAAAGATACACCACAATATGCAAATTATATTTCAGGAAGACTTTCAGTTGCTTCAGCCTATACGCCAGATTTTATCAATTTGGCAATTAAACTATTGATGTCAATTTACAAAGAAAATTATCTTTATAAAAAATCAGGAGTAATGATCTCTGATATTAGCCCTCAATATGATGCGGAATTAAATCTTTTTGAAACCGCTTATGTTGATGATAACAGAAAGATTATAATGGATTGTGTAGATAGTATAAATCATAAATGGGGAAGAAATATAATGACTTTTGGAAGTGAAGGGATTGCAGGTAAATGGCAGATGAAAAGAGAATTTTTGTCGCAGAGATTTACAACAAATTGGAATGAATTGCCGATTGTCAAAGCCTGATTTAACAGTAAAATAGAATATTCTTCTTTACCGAAATATTCGTTAATAACTAAATTCAGCGAGTCGGTTCTTTTGTTATTTTTGTTAAGCTACCACTCATTCCAAGATTAACTCGGAATGAGTGGATGCTTTTATTAATTATTCAACCATTAATTTTACATCTTTATTTGGGAGAGAAATAATAATTGATTTCTCATTTAAATATTTTTTTGCAACTTCCATAATTTTTTCAGGTGAAATTTTTTTCAATATCTCTGAACTTTTACTCATATAATCATATCCGAAGCCAATTGACTCATAATAAGTCATATATCCGGGAAGTTGATTATCTGTCATATAAGATTTCATCAATTGTTCAAATTCATTAATTGCGAGCATTATTTCATCTTTAGAAATTAATTCTGTTTTTAATCTCTCAATCTCATTCGTGAGAACACTCACAAGTTCATCTTTTTTATCCAAAGAAGTTTGGCTGTACAATCTTAAATATCCGGATGAAAGATTACTTGTGTAGTCAGGAAATGCAAAATAAGCCAAATCATTTACACCTCGTACAGCATTAAAAATGCGTCCTCTTGAACCTTTTAAAACAGCCAAAAGAACTCTCATTGCATTTGCATCTTCATCATTCCTTGAAGGAGCATTATAACAGATATCAATATTTACTTGTTCTATATTATACTCATTGATAAAAGTCTGATCCAATCCACTATATTTAAGCGGATCTTGCTTTAGATTGCTTTTTCTTTTAGGGACACTCTTGAAAATATTTTTTGCGTAATTTACTGCTTGTTTTTCAGTTAAATCTCCAAAGAAAGTAATAATCGCTTCATCAGTATTAAAATATTTTGTATAGAGATTCACTAAGTCAGCTTGTGATAAATTCTGGATTTTTTGGATTTTTTCTTCTCTCGTAATTTTACTTCGTTCGTTATCAAAAATTACATTTTGCCGAAATTCTCGATGTAAAGTTTCCCCTCTACTTCTTGACCTCTTAAAGCTTTCTAAAGCTCTATCTTTGGATAAACTAATCTCATCTTTATAGAATTTTGGATTATTAAATCCATCAACAATTATACTTTCTAAATGTGGATAATCTTCATTTAAACATTTGAACTTTAATGTAGTTCCATTTCTATTAGAAGAAATTCGCAATTCTACAGCATGATCTTCTATCCATTCCGAAACTTCAAGAGGATTATATTTCTTTGATCCTCTCAATAATAAATCAATCATGAATGAAATTGTTCCGGCATTTTCAGTAGTTTCTAAATTAGTAGAAATTGGAAGAAATACAACTCCACGAATTAGTGGTTTCTCGTTATTGTATCTATAAAGTAAAGAAATATTATCATTAACCTTAATTTTTTCAACATCTTTTTTTTCAGCAATAAACTCATCTGATGATTCAATCAATTTCTTTCCACCAACTGGTAAAGCATAAAAAACAACTCTATTTTTGGGTAGCAAATATTTTGTTAATACAGCTTCCAAATCCTGAGGAGTTAAATTCTCCATTATTTTCATATTAGAATCATAAGTATCAGGAACACCATCCGACATCAAATTCCATCCAATACTATTACAATCATTTTCAACTGTATTTGTCGATAGAAGTTTTCGAGCTTTTCTTCTCCTAACAAGATTATCAATTTGTTCTTGAGTAAATTTTCCATCTGAATATTCTAAGAATCCGTCATCAATAATTTTTACGACATTTTTGACATCTTCAGGTCTCTTAACTTCTGCTCTAACAATAATTGAACCAAAAGGAGAAACAGAAGAATTATCTGCATAACCATAAATATAATTTACCAATTTTAATTCTTCAACTAATTTATAATTTAGTGGAGATTGGCGTTTTTCAAAGAGAATATCCAAAACAGCATTTAAAGCAATTCCATCACTATAATTAGCTGCAGGAAGGATAGTTGTCATCATAACATAAGATTGTTGAAACTCAAATTCTTCAATGAATTCTAATTCTCCTTCTCTGATATTTTGAATAGGTAAAGCAACTGGCTGAAGCTGACCTCGTGGAAAATCAATAAAGGCTTTTTCAACTTTATCAATCATTTTTTCTGCATCAAAATCACCAACAGCAACAAATACCATATTATTTGGAACATATCTTTTATGGTAATATGCTTCCAATTCATCACGTGAAATTGTTCGATATAATTCTACATATCCAATTACAGGATATTTTGTATTTGAATTTGGATAAGCTATTTCATTATTTCTTTGCCACATTTTTGCTGTTGCCGGAGTTGAACGCATTACAATTTCTTTTAGAATTACTTCTCGTTCTCTCGCAACTTCTACAGAATCACAAACACAAAATTGAATCTGTTCAGAAAGGATTTGTAGTGCTTCATCTTTATTTTCTTTATCCACTAAAATATGAAACGCTGTTGCCGTATTTGTAGTATAAGCGTTTACGCTGGCACCTATTCGTTTACAGATTTCTTGATAATCTGCTTCTGTTCTGATTGTTGTTGTTCCACTCGAAACAATATGCTCCAAATAATGAGAGATTCCTTTACCAAGATACTCCCCTTCATTAACAGATCCGGTTTTTACAAAACAATATAATCCTACAGATGTATTGCTTCTATTCTCTTTAACGGCTATTTCCATACCATTTGGTAAGGTCTTGTGGATTAATCCGGTAGCATTAATTACAGACATAATCCCCAATACTAAAGAGACGAATATTACTTTTTTCATTCTTACTCCTATTTTTTTCTTTTTTTCTTTGATTTAGCAAATTATTAACCAATCCTTATCTTTTTATTTTTGAGACTGAAAATCTCTTTATTTTAAACTCGATCTTTTTTAATTCATACTTTACACTAATTAGTATCTGAACGAAGAAGAATAAGCCACGGATTTACGCAGAGTTACACTGTTTTTAGAGAATAAAAACTATGTGAGAAATTACAAATAAATCAGTGCTAATCCGT
>JAOZMQ010000470.1 GCA_029934195.1 Candidatus Cloacimonadota bacterium
GGAGGAAGATTAATTAACCACAGACTTACACGGACAAGAACACAAGAAGAATAGCTTTTATTTAGCTTATGATGTTGATTTATTTAAAGCGATTTCAAGATTATGAGACTCTTGGTAATGTCTTCACAAATGTAAAAGAGTTTGTTCTAAAGTATGATCTTGTTGAAAGGGAGGAAGATTAATTAACCACAGACTTACACGGACAAGAACACAAGAAGAAATGAATAATGGAAAAGATATATCAAAGTTCTGAGTTTGAGGATACATTTTTTTAGATTATTGGAGAAGACTTTTTGAGTCAGATATGAGGTCTGGTTAAGCCGAACCTTTTAATAACACGATTTAGTGAGGCTATTTGGGTTTTATTGCATTAACTATAGCAATATATAAAGTTAACCCCAAAATAAAGATGGTTTCTATAAATGAAAGATGGAATCTTACTGAAAGAAAAGATGTGCGAAATTGAGCATCTTAAAAAAAAGATTTGACAAAAATTGCCATTTCGTCATTTTGCGAAACATAGAAAGGAGAAACAATGACTGAATACTTGAAAATATTTAAAGCACTGGGCGATAAAACCAGACTTAGAATAGTGATAATGCTCAAAGTAAAATCGATGTGTGTTTGCGAAATCAGGGAGATTATAGGCAGTTCGATGTCCACTATTTCCAATCACCTTAAAATACTTAAAGAAGCAGAAATTATCAATTTCCAAAAAGAAGACAGATACATTAATTATGGATTGAACACAGAAAATAAAACTGTATCACAAGTATTAGAATTGCTTGCTGATTTGGATAGTGCTGAAATAAAGAATGACCGACAAAAAGCTCTTTTAGCAGATAGAATAAATATTTGTTAATTTTTTTTGTGCTGTCATTTCGTTATTTATGGAAATATAAAAATGGAGAAAATAATATGAAATGGAAAAATGAATGGAAGGTCTTGTTGGCTATGGTTGCCGTGTTTTTGTTCTCTTTCTTCCTGCCGGTAGATTCTGCAAGATTTCAAAATGCAATTATAGAATCATTCCACATGCTCAAAGAATATGCTCAACTTCATGTGATTTTGTGCTTACTTCCGGCTTTGTTTATTGCCGGAGCAATTAGTGTATTTATCAGTCAAGCTGCGGTAATAAAATATCTTGGAGCAAAAGCAAACAAGGTCACAGCCTATGCGGTTGCATCAGTTTCAGGGGCAATTTTAGCAGTTTGCTCTTGCACTATTTTACCACTTTTTAGCGGAATTTATAAGCGTGGGGCTGGATTAGGACCAGCTACAGCTTTTCTCTATTCCGGACCTGCTATCAATGTTTTAGCAATAATTTTAACCGCAAGAGTATTGGGAATGGAAATAGGAATTGCCAGAGCTGTTGGAGCGATTGTATTTAGTATTGTTATCGGCTTGATAATGGCGTTTATTTTCCGCAAAGAAGAACAGGAAAAAGCCAAACAGCAGTTACTAATGCCAGAGCCGGAAGTTACTCGACCGCTGTGGCAAGAAATCATCCACTTTGGAATAATGGTTCTAATTCTGATCTTTGTCAATTGGAGTAAACCCGCAATTGATGCCGGTCTCTGGGCTGCGATTTATAATGCGAAATGGATAATAACTGCATTATTGGCTGTATCTTTTGGAATTGTACTGAATAAGATCTTCAAAATGAAATTATGGAAAATTCTCGTAACAACAGTAGCAGTAATTCTTGTTCATATAGTTTTTAAGGGAAATAATATGATCACTTTCGTAACTGGAATTATAGGACTTTCCTATTTCACCAGTACTTCCGAAGGCGAAATGGGAGAATGGTTTTCTTCCACTTGGGGATTTGCCAAGCAGATTCTTCCGCTTCTCTTTTTAGGAGTTCTGGTTGCCGGTTCATTATTGGGACGACCCGGGCACGAAGGATTGATCCCTTCCGAATGGATTGTGAAATTAGTTGGTGGAAATTCCATTTGGGCGAATTTGTTTGCATCTGTTAGCGGGGCTTTTATGTATTTTGCAACACTCACAGAAGTTCCAATCTTGCAAGGACTAATCGGAAATGGAATGGGTAAAGGACCTGCTCTGGCATTGTTATTGGCAGGACCTGCGTTATCACTTCCCAATATGCTGGTAATTCGCAGCGTGATGGGAACAAAAAAGACATTAGTTTTTGTTTCAACTGTTATTGTAATGGCAACGATTTCCGGATTTATTTTCGGATTATATTCCGTTTAATTTGAAAGCGAAAAAGTGGATTGTCCCAAAAAAATGTTTAATAAATAAATCACATTATGTGAGAAAAAAGGAGATTAGAAAATGGTAAATCCAAAAGAATGGTTAGAATTCGGACAAAAATTTCACGGGCATAAATGTCCGGCGATGCCAATGGGATTGCGTGTGGGAGCTGCAGCAATGAACAAACTTGGTGTTGAGAGAGCAAAAGACGGGCAGTTAGTTGCCTTTATTGAGATCGGAGACGGACATTGTGCAACATGTTTTGCCGATGGAATTCAGGTGGTAACCGGTGCTACATTCGGCAAAGGTAACGGAATTAAGACTCATGTAGGAAAATGGGGTGTTACTTTGGTAGATAAAACTACAAATAGAGCTGTTAGAGTTGCACCGAAAGGTAGTATGATGGCAAAAAGTAAATCCAGTATTTTTTTTACAGAATATCGCCAAAAAGGTATTCCTGCATCACAAGT
>JAOZMQ010000471.1 GCA_029934195.1 Candidatus Cloacimonadota bacterium
CTGGCGCTACCCGCATCGACGTACAATCCCCCGCCCCCGCTACTGGCGGTGTTATTGTAAGGTTCCCCGCGTCGAGCGTAAACGTCCCCCCAGCAGATGCGACGTACACCCCGCCGCCCTTGCCGCCGGCCGAGTTGTTCGAGATGTCCCACCCGTTCAGTATCACATCGCCGGATGCGATATAGACCCCGCCGCCATAGTTGCTGGCATTGTTGTCACGCACGTCGGTGTTGATGAGTGTCAACCCGTCGCTGTCAACAAAGATACCGCCGCCATTGCCCATAACGTCACCGTTGAGAATAGTGACGCCAGAAATGATGACCGTGCCCGCGCCAGGGCGAATGTCAAAGATGCGGTCGATGTAGTTAGCGTCGATGACCGTCAGGCCAGTGCCAGCGCCAACGATGGTCAGGGGGGCGGTGATATCCAGGTCGCCGGTGAGACCCGCGTCATCATCCGCACCGGCGACGGACAGCGTATACGTGCCCACCGTCAGGACAAGGGTGTCCGTGATAATGGGGCAAGCGTCCACTGTGGTGTCTGTATTGGCGGCTATAACCGCCTCGCGTAGCGTGCAATTGCCGTTGACGATAGTGTCGTCAACCGTAGTGTTGACGCCGGATGCCGCAACCGCCTGGTTCAGCCACATGGTGTGGGACATTCCAGAGTTGGCGACAAAGGCATCCAGGTCGCCGTCGCCATCCACGTCGCCCAGGTCGAGACCGTAGCCAACTGACTCGTCCAAAGGTTGCATGCTGTCCACAAAATGTCCGCTGCCATCGTTGATCCAGACAATGTCAGAGACGCTCCAGTTGGCAACGTAGGCGTCCAAATCGCCATCGGCGTCTACATCGCCCAATTCCACGTCATAGTTGTCGGTGGCGGTCAAGACTTGATCGGTAGCGGTAAAGAACCCGTTCCCATCATTGAACCACACGCCATCGGGCTGCCCATAGTTAGCCACAAAAGCATCCAGGTCACCGTCGTTGTCCAGGTCGCCCAACTCTACATCAGAGCTACCCACAGCGCCGAGGCTTTGACCTGTGTCGTTGAAAGCGCCCTGGCCGCCGTTGAACCAGACGGTGTTTGCGGGCGTCGAACCATCGTTCGCAACAAACACATCCAGGTCACCGTCACCGTCTAAATCACCCAACGCCACGTCGTTGCTTTGGGCTGCGCCCATCCCGGGCGTCACGTTAGTAAAAGCGCCATCGCCATCATTGAGCCACACTATGTTAGCGCCATCGTTGGCGATAAAGGCGTCCTGGTCACCATCGCCATCCACATCGCCCAACGCCACGCCATACCCATTGGCCGACCCCAAAGTCTGGCTAACCGCGAACGTCCCATCCCCGGCGTTTTTCCAGAGGCCGTTGGAACTAGCGCTCCTGACGACAAAGATATCCAGGTCGCCGTCGCCGTCCACATCGCCCAGCGCCACGTTCTGGTGGTTCGCATCGCCAATGCTCTGGCCGCTGTCGCTAAACACGCCGGATATTCCCAGTTGAGCACCCCCCTGATTGAGCCACACGCGGTTGGCATCCCACTTGTTCAGAGCAAAAGCATCCAGGTCACCGTCGTTGTCCAGGTCGCCCAACACCACATCGCGACTGGACAGAGTAAGCCCGAGAGTTTGCCCGCTCTCGGTAAAAGTTCCACTGCTGCTACCGACGCTGGCGCGGAACTGCCAGACGTAAGGCGCAAGCGGGAATCCAGCATGATCCAGCACATCGCTGGTGACACTGGTCTCGACCAACTCACCGGGGAAAAAGGGTAGATCAGGGCTATAGATGATGCTACCAAAACCAATCGTCCCGCTAACGTGCCCGTAAAAGCCCCGGTGGACGACAAAGGTCTGAGTGGTGATGGTGGACTGGCTGACGGCTTTGCTCGCGGTGACGGTCAGGCTGGTGCCGACGTCCGCCATGTGGGTATTGGGCGCCGGGTCAACGGTGATTACGTTACTCTGGTTCAGCCACACTGCGCTGGCTTGCCCGCTGATGTTGGCGACGAAAGCATCCAGCGCACCGTCGCCGTTCAGGTCGCCCAGCGCCACGCCTTGGCTGTACGCGCTGTTGTCAATGCCCTGAAAGAGGATGAATTTCCCTGTTCCATCGTTGAGCCACACCTCGTTGGCGAACGTGTCTCTGGCAAAAAAGATATCCAGGTCGCCATCGCCATCCACGTCGCCCAGCGTTACGTCTTCGGTGAGATCAGTACCTAGCACTTGGCCGCTATCGGCAAAGACTCCGGTGCCGTCGTTCAACCATAATGTGTTTTGGGCAGAACTGACGCTATTCGCCACTACAGCATCCAAATCGCCGTCGCCGTCCATGTCGCCCAACGCCACGGCTTGGCTATCTTGCGCCCCCAGGGCTTGCCCACTGTCGACAAAAACGCCCGCACCATCGTTCAACCATACTTGGTTGGCGTCTTCCATACCCAGGTCAGATTCGTTGGCGACAAAAGCATCCAGGTCGCCGTCGCCGTCCACGTCCCCCAGCGCGACGCCCTTGCTTTCGGACATGCCGACCGTGTAACTGAGTGCGAAATCGCCGAGGATTCCTCCTTGCACACCGCCAGCGTTGAGCCAGACGACGTTGGGTGACCCGCCGCCGCCGGTATTGGCGACGAAGGCGTCCAGGTCGCCGTCGGCATCCACATCCCCCAACGCTACGTCGTAGCTTTT
>JAOZMQ010000472.1 GCA_029934195.1 Candidatus Cloacimonadota bacterium
AGAACGTTCGTAAATAAGTGAATAGAAGGAATCATATTAAAATCTTGTGTTAGAAAGCTACGAAAATCTGTAACCATAAGTTATTTATAGGATTAGCGGAAAAAGAGAATTATGAGCTCAGGAGTTCTGAAATTCGTCCGAGAATCTCAAATTACCCAGAAATCTTGTGTCAAAATTAACTGCCGTTTTTGTATCAAAAATAAAATGCCGTTGACAGGATTGAGGGAGGTCAGAAACCTCGAAATATAATCAGGATAATAAATCCGGAACATCCTATAATCCTGTAAATCATGGTTCAGACAAATGCAAAGGCAATGAATAATAAAACGTCAGAATCAGGATAATTAAAACGAGTACGTTTAAAACGAGTACGTTTTCTGGATTAACAAGATAACCAGGATAATTAATCCGGAACATCCTATAATCCTGTAAATCATGGTTCAGACAAAATAAAAGACTTTTTGCGAGGTTCAATGTCTTCTTATAGAAAGTTCAATAGTAGATTAAAAAAAACTTTTTCTCCAATAATTTCAATAAAACATCTTTTTATGAATGAAGACAAACAATTATCGTTTGCAACATTTTTTCTTGCAATATCAATGTTGGCTACCGGAGCTTCAGGATTAGTTACAGAGTATGTTCTAAGTACAGTTTCAACATATATATTAGGAAATAGTATTGAACAATTTAGTATAATAATTGCTCTAATGTTGTTAATGATGGGACTTGCAAGTTGGGTGCAAAAATTTGTTTCAGATAATCATTTGATAGAAAAATTCATTCTTGTTGAAATTTTATTAGCGATTCTCGGCGGATTTGCTCCAATTGCATTGTATTTTTCTTATGGAATTTTAGAGGATCATTTTCTTTTGGTACAATACTTTTTTGTTCTCAGTATAGGATTTTTAATCGGTTTTGAGATTCCTTTAATTTTACGGATAAACGAAACTTTCACAAAAACTTTGCGAGCAAATGTCGCTGTTATTTCGGCAGCGGATTATATTGGTTCTTTCTTCGGAGCTTGGATTTGGATAAAAATTCTACTTAAAAATTTCCCTTTAACCGAAATTGGTTTTATTCTTGCCATTGTTAATTTTAGTGTGGCAGTCATTACTTGCCTTTATTTTATGAAACATGGTTTAATAAAGTACAAAAAAATTTCTATAATTCTATTTATACTTATTTTTGCATTATTATGGAACGGTTATCACAATAATCGAAAATGGAGTTTTAATGCAGAGCAAAAATTATACGAAGATAAAATTGTTTTCGCACATACTACAAAATATCAGCATTTGGTAATGACTTATAGCAAAACACTTAAAGAATATAGATTTTACATTAATGGAAATTTACAGTTTTCCAGCCTTGATGAAAAAATTTATCATGAGCAATTAGTTCATCCTGTAATGGCATTAGCACCGTTTCATAAAAATGTTCTAATTCTTGGTGGTGGTGATGGAATGGCTTTGAGAGAAGTCCTAAAGTATAGTGATGTAGAAAATGTTATGCTTGTCGATCTTGATAAAGATATGGTTGATTTTTGTGCAAATAATGAAATAATGAAGCGACTTAATGAGGATTCTTTTAAGAATACAAAAGTAAAAATAATAAATCCCAAAGGTGTTAAGTTTGCTGATGAATTGAAAACTCTTTATCAAAATACTGGAAAAGAAGAAAATAAACGGGAGGTTGTAGAAAAAATTGCGAAAGTAAAAATAATAAATATTGATGCTGATAAGTTTATTCAATTCTCTGAACAAAAATGGGATATTGTTATAGTTGATTTTCCCGATCCAAATAGCATCGAATTATCTAAATTATACAGTTATAGCTTCTATAAAAAATTATTTAAAATTGTTGCTAAAGATGGTATGATTGCAGTTCAATCCACATCACCGTATCATGCAAAAGAAGCTTATTTATGTATTGGAAGAACTTTGAATGCTGCGGATTTCAAGACTATTCCTTATCATGATAATGTGCCAAGTTTTGGTGATTGGGGTTGGTTTATCGGTTATAAAAACCATATTCCCATAGAAATGATTAATGAAAAGATAGAAGCTCTTCATTCTTTTGAGATTGAAACAGAATATTTGACACCAGAAGTTTTTAAGAAATCACGAGTTTTCGGGAAAAAAGGGCTTTCATCAAAATACAAAGATATTAGCACGTTAATGTTCCCAGTTATAATGGAAAGATATATTCACGAAAGTTGGCTTATAGAATAAATGGGAAAGCATGGGAAAGTAGCCATCTTGGCTACATTCTTAAATGTAACCAAGATGATTACAATCCAAGAACTCAAATTTATTGTTTGCACTCCTTAATCAAGTAAACTCGTAAAAGAGTGAGGTTATATTTAAAATTCTATTGATAAGTTGAATAAAATTAAACCACAAGCTTTCACATGCTTTTCACAGGAAATTTATTTCTTATGTGTGTAAGCTCGTGAAAGAGTGTGGTTATATTTAAAATTCTATTGATAAGTTAAATAAAATTGAACCACAAGCTTTCACATGCTTTTCACAGGAAATTTATTTCTTATGTGTGTAAGCTCGTGAAAGAGTGAGGTTATATTTAAAATTCTATTGATAAGTTGAATAAAATTAAACCACAAGCTTTCACATGCTTTTCACAAGAAATTTATTTCTTATGTGTGTAAGCTCGTGAAAGAGTGTGG
>JAOZMQ010000473.1 GCA_029934195.1 Candidatus Cloacimonadota bacterium
AAAACTAATTTCCCAAGTTGATAATTCTATTGAAAAACTTACAATGGGGAAATTAAAAGAAAAAAGAACTTTGAACGGAAATATTGATTGGGCTGTGCTTCGTTCAAAGTATTTTTACATGGGAATCATTCCGGACATGGCACTTAATGCAGATGAATTAACTGGTTATCGCAATAATGAAAGTCCTGCTGCAATTCTAAAAATTAACAATACTACCCCAATTACTGATTTAGATGAGAATTTTACTCTCTCTTTTGGTCCTGTAATTTACAAAGATCTTGAAAAAATTGGGAATGGTTTTGAAAATGTTGCAGAAATGGGAGCTTCTTGGTTAAGACCAATTAGTAAATTATTTGATATGTTGTTAAAATGGCTTCATAGTTTAATTCCAAATTATGGAGTCTGCATAATACTTTTTGCGTTTTTGATAAAACTTTTGTTATATCCATTATCGCATAAAAGTTTTGAGTCAAGTCATAGAATGCAGAAAGTTCAACCTCAATTGAGAGAATTACAAACAAAGTACAAAAAAGATCCTAAACAATTTCAAATTGAATCAAAAAAATTGTATAAGGAACATGGTGTTAATCCTTTAGGTGGTTGTTTACCAATGCTCCTACAGATGCCGGTTTTCTTTGCTTTGTACCCTGTATTAAGATATTCAATTGATTTTAGACAGGCAAATTTTATGTTTTGGTTGAGTGATTTATCTGCACCGGATCCATACTTGGTTCTACCAATAATGATGGGAGTTTTTATGTTTGTTCAGCAAAAACTAATGACTCCAACAGCTCAGAATATTGAAGAAATGGATGAAAAACAGCAAGCTACAATGCAAAGTCAGAAAATGATGGCATATATTATGCCATTTATGATGTTCTTTCTTTTCAAGTCGTTTCCAGCCGGTTTAGTATTGTATTGGACACTTTTTAATGTTTTCTCAATTGTTCAACAATACATAATTAAGAAGAAATTCAGATAACGAATTATTGCGTTATACGAAAACGGAGACGAAATATTTATGAAAGAAATTATAAGAAAGGGAAAATCTGTAAATGAGATCATTGACGATTTCAAAAGTGAATTCGGAGTAAAACAAAAAGATCTGAACTATGAAGTAATTGAATCCGGATCTAAAGGTTTTTTCAACTTGTTCGGAGTAAAACCTACTGTAATCAAGTTTATTTTGTTAGAAAATAGTGAATTTGTTAAGGAATACATAAGCCAAATTTTGAATTTGATGAATGTAACCTTTTCATCTATCGAAATTCACAAACAAAATGATAAAGAATATGTGAGTATTATAGGGGTTGAAGAGATGGGATTTGTAATAGGTAAAGACGGTCGATTAATTGACAGTTTACAACATCTTGCAAGTCGTATGTTAATGAATAAAGGTATTTATAAAGCCGATATAATTGTAGATGTTGATGGTTATCGTGAAAAACGAGTTGGAGATGTTTTAAGTAAGGCTAAATCTATTGCTAAAAAAGTGATAGAAAGTAAAAGAAGTATTACTCTTTCTCCAATGTCATCATCTGACAGAAAAATTATTCATCAGTTTATTGAAAAAGAAGAAGAGCTTAGAACTCTCACCATTGGAGTAGGTCCAAGAAAAAGAATTGTAGTTTTCCACAAGAGTTCCTCTCCGAAAGGAAGGGAAGGAGTTCAGAGAAATCATCGACGACCAAGACCACCACAAACTAAGACTAATAATAGAAAATAAGATGAAATATACTTATTTAAATGCCGGTTCCTTTTGGTCAGATGGTGGAGCTGCTTTGGGAGTTTTACCCAAAGCATTGTGGCATAAAGAGATATTTCACGATGAACAGAATCGTATTGAAATGTCTCTCAATCTTCTGCTTATTAACTCAAGTGGAAAAAATATTCTGATTGATACCGGCATTGGTAACAGGGTATCAGATAAAATCAGAAAAATATTTAAAGTCTCAGATTTCTGTCTATTAAGAAATCTTGAGAAACTGGGATTTACCAGATATGATATTGATTATGTAGTATTTACACATCTACATTTTGATCATGCCGGTGGAATCGTTACCAGATTTGAAAAGGACGAATTAACATTTCCCAATGCATTGCATGTAATTCAAAAAAAAGAATGGGAAATTGCTAAATCACCTGACGCATTAAACAAAGCTGCTTATAACTTTAATCACCACTTGAAATTGCTGGAAGAAAGTGGTAAATTTAAATTAATTTCCGGAGATTATCAGTTATTACCTGGAATAGAACTCAAATTTGCTGGAGGTCATTCAAATGGCTCCCAATATGTAAAGATTACAGATAAAAACGAGTTCGCTATTTATTCTGGAGATATAATTCCCTCTATTTTTCATGTTAAATTGCATGTTACATCTGCTTATGATGTTTGTAGAAAAGATGTCGTAAAGGCAAAAGAAGAAATTCTTAGCCAATTAAAACTATCAAAAGGGAAATTATTACTTAATCATGATATCTCAAACACAGAAATAAGTTTGTAGATTATTAACCTGTTTTAGATTTTCTAAAACAGGTTTTTTTTGACTTCCGAATGTACTCTTCGCAATGTCCGTTAGCTCTTCGGAATGTTAATGTACACAATCTGAAAACCTAACGGACATTCAGATGTTTTTAGATAAAAGGGAAAATCACTTTCTTGTGAG
>JAOZMQ010000474.1:0-2244 GCA_029934195.1 Candidatus Cloacimonadota bacterium
AACAACCAGCTTGGTTGTCAATACTCAATCAGGCTGATTGAGCTACAGACAAAATCCGTAGAACAACCAGCTTGGTTGTCAATACTCAATCAGGCTGATTGAGCTACAGACAAAATCCGTAGAACAACCAGCTTGGTTGTCAATACTCAATCAGGATGATTGAGCTACTTCCTTAATTTTGCTTTTGAGAAAAAGCTATCAGGAATATCAACATCGAATTCAATTGTATCAATAATCAGTTCAGTTCCTTTACTGGATTTATTCAGCATATCTCTGAAAACAATTCTTTTGGGAAACCATCTTCCATCAATAAAAATTACTTCCGGAATATCAGTTTTCTTCAATAATTTTCCACTTTCAGCGAATCTTTCTTCTGATAAAACAATAAACCGTTCTTGATCAACCCAAATTTTTCTTTTTGCATAAGCGTTATTTTTTACTTTGGATTCTAATGAAATTATCCAACATTTTCTATCATTGTGAACAGAAATTGAATCAATCGAAGCTTCATATAATTCTGCCAATTTATCATCTTCCATATAATCTTCATACGATAAATCTGAACCCATTACAGATTGCCGTAAAAGGTGACCGGACAATTGAATAATTCTATCTGCATCAGGATTATACATCCACAGTTTATTATCAATTTTCAGCATTTTTGTCCCTTTTTCTCGTGCTGGAAAAAGATATTCTGAGAAAGATTTCTGTGAACCTTTCATCCAAATTTTTGAGATAATTTTTCTTGTTCCCCGACGATTATTGATAATCATTGTTGTTGTGGCTATTTTAGCATCTGCTGTTTGATTCTTATCAATCTTTTCCAAAATTTTGCTAATTGTAATATTCTGAGATAATAAAAAAATAGAAACACTATAAAAGATAATTAAGAAAACATATTTTTTCATACTTCCAACTCCTTAAATAATTGTGCTGTTTTACGTTGATAAATTCCAATTCCAGAAAGCCCTGCACCTAAAATTGTAGCTATTGTTCCGGGAATAAATCCAATATAAGAACTTTCTAAGGTCACTTTTGCCCGAAAAACAGAAACAACTAACATAGAAGAATCCTTCATAAAAGGACTCACATCCAAACCTTTTATTTGCAGATAATAAGATAAAATCACTCCGATAAAAGTTCCCAAAATAGAACCAATAATTCCGATGCTCATTGATTCAAGAATCATAGAAAAATAAACTTTATGTTTCGATTCTCCGATTGCAAGCCTGACACCAATTTCGCCATACCTTCTAATTCCATTCATCAAACCGGAATTCCATAAAATAAGAGACATCACAAAAATGAAAATCGTTGAGATAATTCCAATTGAAGAATCAAACAAATACAGCATTTCTTCAAGCTCATTTTGTTCTCGTAAACTGACCATAATTGGAGAAAACTCATTCTTTGGAATATTCTTTTTATTAAAATCTGTAGCAATGTCAATTGATAGTTTATCATTGAAATATCCACCTTTGAAAAATCCAAAAATTTCACTTGTAGCTCCGGACATATCGAGCATTGCTTTCACATCTGAGATATCAACAATTATAGCTCCTTTATCTAATGTAGGAATCCCAAAAGAAACTTTTCCCACAACCTGAAAATTCATTATTGTTAAACTTCCATTTATAGTTGAACTTATCAATGTAATTGTCTTACCTACATCTATTTTCAATTGATTTGCAAATGTATTAGTAACAAGAATTTCTCCTTTTTTTTCCGGTAATCTTCCTTTTGATAAAGATCTTTGAATTTCCAAAATTTTAGAATCAAATCCTGTTTTGGAAAAAATATCACAACCAATTCCGGTAAAAAATCCTTGTTCAATGCTCTCATCATTTTCATCCGGTACGTCAAGTAATCCACCAAAATAAATTCGTTCTGTAAAATCAATATTTGGATAATTTTCCTGTAATTGTTGTAACAAAATTTGTGTATCAAAAAGAGCTAAATCGTTTGGTTTTTGATCAGCAATTTCCCAATATCCTTTACTGATAACCTTGATATGACCGGTTTGAAAACGAGCATTTGAAGAAATAATATTTTCTCTCATTCCCTGCATCCAACAAAATAATAAAACCGTAATTGCTACTCCGGAACTAACAATAATTATTGGAAAATGTGTTCTACTTTTATCACGTAAAATTCCTTTTAATAAAAAAATAAGCATAATTATTGATTCCTTTTTATTGAAGTAAATTTTCCTTTTAAAGCATCTGTTGGATTTAGATCTGCAAT
>JAOZMQ010000474.1:2254-2665 GCA_029934195.1 Candidatus Cloacimonadota bacterium
AGGATAATACGCCAAAATGAAACAATGTTGCAGATCCTGTAATATTGACTAAATTGCTTGCCATAATATCAGGTGGCATGAATCCAATAGGAATGTACTCTCTTCGTTCCGATGAAACACCTGGTATCACAAGGTAATTCCCTTTTGGCATATTCTCTACGTGAAAACGAGTAGGAGTGTCTGCAATTTTTCTTGTTGGAAGATAGCTGATAATTGTCGATATTGTAAAAACTAAAATTATTGTTCCCAATATCAAAAATATACTATACGATGGATACAGTGTTTTTGATAATGCTGCAAGACTATAACTATCAGTAACTTCCGGCAAAGGTATTCCTTTTATAGAAGTAAATATAAGCAAAGGAATTCCATAAAGTGCTCCTATAAATGTTGCGAAAATTCCAAGAATTT
>JAOZMQ010000475.1 GCA_029934195.1 Candidatus Cloacimonadota bacterium
CAATTTATGACAAAAGAAGAAGCATTAAAAAAAGGTAGTGTAAGCGAAAAAGAAATTAATTTTTTGAATGAAAGATTAGATTTGGCTTTGATGAAAAGCGATGAAAAAGCTTATGATACTATTCTTTTTGCTGATGATCCTGAAATGGAAACTCTTGGATCTTTTTTAAGTGATTCTGAAAGAAGACTTCATATGCACTTAATGGGTAAGAGTGGAAGCGGTAAATCTCGTTTAATTGAATCTATGGTAAGGCAAGATATTCAAAGAGGGATTGGACTTTGTTTGATTGATCCCCACGCTGAATTATATTTTAATGTTTTAAGATTTATTATTAAAAAATGTCCTAAAGATATTTGGGATAAAGTTTATTTAATAAATCCAACAGCAAAGGAATATTTAATTTCTTTTAATCCTCTTCATTTTAAAAGAGGAAACCCAAGCACATTTGCTAAAAAACTTATTATTTCAATTGAGAAAGCTTGGAATGAAGATTTTAATAATAGACCGGGAATAAGAGAATGTTTATATAACACTTTCAAAACTTCTGCTATTGTTGGGCTTTCATTTCAAGAAACAGAAAAACTGCTTTATGATGAACAAACAAGAATAAATTTAGTTAATAGATTTGATGATTATGATTCTAACCCTTTAAAAAATTCTAAGCTTGAGACTTTTTGGAAAGAAACAATTAATAATCCAAAACATTGGAAAACTATTTTATCAGCAGCATTAAATAGATTTAGTATTTTAACTGAATCTGAACCTATTGCAATGATGACTTTACAAGGAGAATCAATTGACTTAAAAGAAGTAGTTGATAGCGATAGTATTATTCTTGTAAATTTATCTGAAAGTCCGTTTTTTGATTCTGACAGTGCAAGAACATTAGGCTTAACTTTGATAAATGATATTCTTTCTACTTTTTTGGAAAGAAGCTCTGCAACTGAATTGTCCGGAGACTCAAAATATAATTTACAATGGAATCCTTTTTATCTTTATATTGATGAATTTCACAATTATTATACTCCTGATATAAAAGAAATTTTAACAGGAACAAGAAAATTTGGACTTCATTTAATAATGGCAAATCAAAATTTTAGTCAATTAGACGATGTTGATTCTTCTGCTCGTAAAAGCATTTTAAACAGTGCTCAAATAAAAGCTTATTTTCCAACAGGAGATATTGACGATTCTCAAGATATTATGAAGCAAATGGGATTTTATGAGCCTAAAATTAAAGAATCAATTAAGAAATACCAGGAATTAACGGCAGGATATGAAACTTATACATCAACAAGTTACACAGAAGGAGAGTCTTATAATGCAAGAAAATCAGAAAATCAGAGAGCTGTAAAAACAGTTGTAGAGTATGATGACAATAAATATTATACACTTGAAGAAGTTTATCTAATGGAAGGTAAAGAATTTCAATTATTACCCAAAAGAGTATTTTTATTTCAAAGTCCAGAACAACCGAAAGGGATTTTTCTAAAAACCGATTGGGTTTTTAATATTGATTGCAGTTTGAAAGAAATTTTAGAGTTTAGAAAATATGTTGCAGAAAAACATAGTAGTATTTATGAAAAAGTTTCTATTTTAAAAGAGAAATTAAAAATATCTTTATATCCAAAGCCAACTAAAAACAAAAAAGATCCAATAATTAAAAAAACAAAAAATAAAAAACAAGAAGAAATTGTTAATACTGTTAATGATGATAACCCTTTTGCATAGAGGTTTTTAAATGGAAAAACAAAAACATCTTTCAAAATTTGAAAGAGTGGAAAATCCTCCAAATATTTTTTTGCAACAAAGAGATATTGATCTTTTTGAATCGTTGGCGAAATATCGATATTTAACAACAACTCAATTACATAACATCATTTTTACTGGATTAAGCCCAACATCTATAAGAAGAAGGTTGTTTAAATTATATCACAATGCTTATATTGACAGGTTATTTACAGATAATCCCCAATCTACTAAACCAGTTGGAGAAGCTTGTTATTTTCTTGATAAAGATGGCTATAATGTTTTAGTTTCTGAACGAGATTATGACGGAGCTTTTCAAGCAAAGAATAAAAGGGTAAAAGCAGTTTTTCTAAATCATACAATTGCAATTATTGATTTCAGGCTATCAATTGAAAAAGGGATCAAAAATAATAAGTTAGCATACTTACCGGATAATGCTTGGTTTTCTGAGTATGATATGCAAGATCCAATGGCTACTAAAAAAAGAGACAAATATATTATTTATGATGAGGTTTATGATTCTGAAATAAATAGACGAGTTAGTTTGTACCCTGATTCTTTATTTGTTTTAAATGGGTTAGGTAAATATGCCGATTATCAAGCTTTATATTTTGTTGAAATAGATAGAGGAACAGAATCAAGTAAGAAAATTTTAAAAAAATTGAGAGCTTATGATTTGTATTTGAAAAATAAAGGGTTTAAAAAATATGCAGATGTAAATTTTTTTAAAGTTCTTTTCGTTACAACAAGCCAAAAAAGAATAGATGCACTGCTTGAAAATTTACAAGATAATTCAGGTCTGGATTTATTTCTTTTTTCTCATTTTGAAGAAACAAAAAATAATAATGTAATAACTGACTCTATCTGGTTAAAACCTGATGGAGAAGTTGTTTCTATTATTAAATAAAAAGGA
>JAOZMQ010000476.1 GCA_029934195.1 Candidatus Cloacimonadota bacterium
TCTCTTAAATCCGCGTAACTCTGCGTAAATCCGTGGCTTATCCTTTTTCGTTCAGTTACAATTTAGCAAAAACATAATTTTGAGGTCAAGTATTCTGAAATAAAAATTACAGTTCTAAGGAGTGGAATTTATGGAATTTGGTGGGAAGATAAAAACTTATAAGGAGAGGATTCCGGCATTAATAGTATCAGTAATAGTGTGGTTATTGGGAATCATTTCCGGAAATTTTTTCATTATTAAACCTCTTATTTCAATTTCGTTTGTAGTTTTTTTAACACTTATTTTTTTTCTGATTAAAAGAAAAACACTCTTATTGATTTTGATAATTTTCTTTGCTGGAAATTTTAGGTTTCAATTAAAAAAAGATCTTAGCGATAATCATATTTCGCATTTACTTGAACAGCAATCAAGCATAATTCAACAAATTGATGGAAAAATTATTTCAGAAGTACGTAAAACAGAAAAGGGATTTTCTTCGATTTTGCAAATTGAGAAAATTGCAAATTATCGAGTTCAAGGAAGAATTAGTTTTTTTACTACAGATTCACTTTTGCAATATGGTGATAAAATTTCATTTCTTGGAGAAATCAAAAGCTTCAATAAACTTGGGAATCCTTTGGGATTTGATTATGAAGAATTTATGGAAGCGAAAAATGTTTTTGGCTCGGTATTTCCAATTAGCATTATCAGTATTAATGAAAATAGAGCAAATTTATTTAAAAAGAGTCTATTCCGGTTAAAGAAAATTATTAGAAATAGGATTGAAACACGATTCCCGCAAAATGAAGCTTTCACAAAAGCAATAATTCTTGGTGAAAAAAATGATCTCGGAGAGCAAAAAGAAATTTTCATCAAAGCCGGATTGAGTCATCTTTTGGCTGTAAGTGGTTTACATGTCGGAATATTATCGCTGATAATTTTTTCTTTATTGAAATTATTTTTTCCTCAACGGAATATTTGTAGAATTCTATTAATGCTAATTCTGATATTTTATGGTTTTTTATGTAATTGGTCTCCATCTGTAAGTCGTGCGGTAATAATGATTTCCATATATTTAATCTTAAAAATTCTACAAAGAAAACCAAATGCAAATATTGTTTTGGCAATTTCTGCTTTAATTATAACTGCAATCAATCCTTTACAATTATTTTCGGTGGGTTTTCAGTTATCATTTATGGCGGTTTTTGTAATATTGAATATAATACCACAAATGAATTTTATAACTTTTGATCCAGAAAAAATAGAAATAATGAATCTCGGGAAAAGAACTTTCAATAGTATTTTGCAATTATTTTCTGTTTCATTCATTATTACGATTTTTCTCGCCCCAATCACTTTGTTTTATTTCAACCAATTTACATTAAATGGAATGATTGGAAATCTTGTTTGCATTCCGCTAATGGGATTAATATTACCGCTTTCTATTTTGATAATTTCGCTTCCTGAAATTCCTCTATTAATTGATATTTATAGTAAAAGTTATTTCGGATTGATGTTGATTTTTAAAAAAGTTTCCTCCTTCTCTGCGGAATTACCATTTTATTGGAATCATATTTCGCTATCGATTTTATCTAATTTTCTACTTTTATTACTAATTTTTTCGGTCTATTTTTTATTAAAAAAAAGAAAATTAAAATGGGTTATTGGATTTATATTTCTCGCAATTCTTTTTGGTTTTTCACAATGGAATTTTCAAGAAACAGATTTATTGAAAATTACCTTTTTTTATTGCGGTCTGGGAGATTTATGCCTGATTGAAACTCCTACAAATGAAAAAATAATGATTGATACAGGACCAATAAAATCATCTAATGGACATTTTTTAAGATCAGCTTTACCATATTTCCAAAAAAGTGGAATTAAAAAACTTGATTGGCTTGTAATTACACATGCTCATAATGACCATTATGGCGGAATGGAAGAAGTCTTAAAAACTCTTGAAGTCAAGAATCTCATTGTAACTGATGAATTTCAGAAACGTAAAATCTGGGCTTATTTTGATCAGAAAATTCAAGATGAACCCTGCAATATTTATACTGTTTCGGATACATCATCTATAAATTTTGGTGAGATAAAATGTAAAATTATTCATCCGGACAAAAATTATTCAGATGAAAATATCAATAATATGTCAATTGTGGTTCGACTTGATTATAAAGATTTTTCCACACTTTTTACCGGTGATTTGGAAGAAGAAGGAGAACATTATTTGTTAGAACATTATCCTGAGTTTCTTGATGTTGATTGTCTAAAAGTTGGTCATCATGGAAGTAAAACTTCCAGTTCAAATTCTTTTTTGAGAGCTGTTTCACCGGATTACGCTTTTATATCGACTTCACTTGATAATAGATTCAATTTCCCTCATCCAACAACAATAGAAAAATATTCTGAACTTGGTGAAAATTATTTCATTTCCGGCAAAGATGGAGCTTTACAAATTTTAACGAATGGTAAAAATGCAATTCTAAAAACGATGATAACTCATAAAAATATAATAGACAATGAGTTATAATTATTACTAATTTAATTAGAACTTGAACGAAAAGGATAAAAGCCGCTGATTGCACAGATTTAAAGGAATAAATTCTTATTGAAATCTTATTAATAATGGATAAAATAGAGAAAAAATTTAAAATCATCCTAATATTTGTAATTTCT
>JAOZMQ010000085.1 GCA_029934195.1 Candidatus Cloacimonadota bacterium
GGTTGAAATTTTAAGAGTAATCGCTAAAACATAGAAAAAAATTATACAACACTGCTCAAAAAGAATTTTTTAACTAAATTTGTATCTTTATATTTACCAAAAAGAGCCATCAATTTTATTCTTGCTTTTGGTCCTTTTAAATCTCCAGCAAAGATTGCACCAATTTTCTGTAAAGATCTTCCACCACCTTCATAGCCATACTCTACTGTAACTCTTCCGGTATAAGCTCGTGAGACAATTACAACAAGGATTCCACTATCAACAGCTTTTTTTATAGATGGCAGAAGAGTTGCAGGTAAATTTCCTCTACCAAATGCTTCTATTACAATGGCTTTTGCTTTTTTTTCTATTGAATATTCAAGATAGCGATTATCCATACCGGCAACTGCTTTAATGAGATCTACATTTTCATCGATTTGATCAGTCCAAACTCGTTCTCTTTGCAATGCGTTTCTATGATAAACAACTTTATCCGGATCAACAATTCCAAGTACTCCATAATTCATTGAAATAAAAGATTCCAATTTTCCTGTATCAGTTTTTACAACATCACGAGCTGCATGAATCTCATCGTTCATTACAACAAGAACTCCGCGATCAATAGATTCGTTATGACGAGCAACTCTTACAGCTCCAACAATATTTCGTGGACCATCTAAACCAAGATCAGATCCGCTTCTCATCGCAGCAGTAAAGATAACTGGTTTTCGTGTTGTTAATAATAAATCAAGCATATAAGAAGATTCTTCTAAAGTATCAGTGCCATGTGTAATTACAACGCCATCATAATCAATAATTTTTATGTCAACCATTTTTGCTAAATCTAACATTAACGATGGAGTCATATATGGTGAAGGAATATTGGAAAACTCCTCAATTTCAATTTCTGTGTTTTCACAAATTTGGGGAAAAGAAATTAAAAAATCAACTAAATCCCCTGTTGGAATTACACCATTTTCTTTATCATTTTTCATGGCGATTGTTCCGCCAGTTGTAATTATTAATACTTTTTTCTTCATATTTCAACCTCTAAGAAACCAATTTTATTCTGCAAATATTCTGTCAAGTTGGAATATGAGTGGAAAAAACTTCTTTACCTCTATTTCTGAAAATTGCAAAGACGTGATTTTATTAGCTGACTTCAAGGTTTAAAAGCACAAAGAGAATCGCAATATTATCTTTGCTAATTTTTCTTATAGTATAGTTTATCCTAATTATTCAATTTCTCCTGCTTTTTTTAACGCGATTTTTGTTAGAATAGGACCAATGATTTCAAAAAACAAACAAGTTGCTGTAACTGTTGTTAAAACCATTGTACCAATTTTATCTCCTGAAGTAATATTTTGCCCGTTTACAACTTCGACAATTTTTCCAAGCCCACTGAATTCGTGTTTAACAATAAGAGAGAGACCAATTGCTACACCAGCTTGTGAAAGAATTCCCAAGCCAATATAATTTTTTATTTTCTTTTCAACTTTTCCAAGCATTCCTCCAATTCTTGAGCCAATGATGAGTCCTCCGGATCTTGCGAGAATATAAACAATCCCTAAAACACCGAGAGATGGTAATGCAGCCATATGAAGATTTGAACCAGCTAAAGTAAAAAATAAAATAAAAAGTAAAGGCATAATAATTGGTAATCTATTATGGATTTTTTGGACTAAAGAGCGAGGTTGAGTATTTATAATTACCATACCGAAAACCATATTTGTTAAAATTAATGATAAATGAAACGCAATACATAAACCTGATGCTGCAAAAGTAAATCCAAAAATTAGAATGAGAACATCATCAGCATTTTTTAATTTGCGTGCTAAAAAAGAAAATATAAAAGCAATAAGGCCACCGATTATAATGCTTAAAACAACTTCTTGTAGTGGGTGCATTATCATAGCAAATAGACTTTCCGAAGTCTCTCCAACCTCTTTCAATAAAAGAATTCGTGCAAAAGCAGCAGCAAAGCCATAAATTATTATTCCTAATCCATCATCAAAACCAACAACTGCATAAAGAGCTTTCGTTAGACTTCCTTTTGCTTTGTATTCTTGGATAATGGCTACTGTGCCAGCAGGAGCACTTGCAGGAGCGATTGCTGCAAAAATCAATGAAAGTGCAATGTTATGTGTTAAGAAATACAATCCTCCAAAAACAAAAATAAAAGCTCCAAAGGATTCAAAAAGAATGATATATAAAATACCAACACCCAATTTTTTTAAAAAAACGAGATTAAGCTCCAGTCCAATACTTAAAGCAACAAAGCTTAAAGCTATTTCTGTGAGGAAAGATAATTTCTCTTGCGTTGAATCATTTAACAAATTGAGAAAAGATGGTCCTAAAATTACTCCGAAAATCATAAATCCAATTATTGAAGGCAATTTGATGAATTTCATTGTTCGACCAAAATAAAAAGCTAATACAATTATGCCACCGAGCAATAAAAGAATTGGTATTGCAAAAGATACAGTTTCGTGTTCCATCCCAATCCTCCTAAATATCCAAAGAACCATTTAAGTAACTTATTTTTTGCATTAATATCAAAATTCCAGATTTGTCTTTTAGTGAACCAATAATTCGATTTATCTTTTGAATCACTGATGTTGCTTGTGATTTTTCAACTGTAGCAGTAATCAGTCGTTGAAATCCTTTTTTGTCTTCATTCCAAAAACTGGAAAAAAGAGGAAGAGAATATAAATAGCGACTAGCATTATTTGCCTCAAAAACAGAAATATTAGCTTCATCAACTTCTGATAGAATATTAATAATCTCCTTAAATTTATCTTCTTTTTGTATAAATATTTGAAACAAACTATATTCTTGTTTCCCTTTTGTAATTCCTTTGATGGAAGTATGTCGTAAAAAATTCTCTCTAAAAATAGTTGAATTATTCGATGCAAGGAGTTCATTGACATTAGCGATATCATGAAAGACACTGGAAACAGATGATAAATAGCGAATATGTAAGTTTCTTTTTTCTGTCGGAGCAATTATGAAAAAGAATAAGTAAGTTTTCTTTTGGTCAATTGATTCAAAATCAATACCTTTAGGAACAGTAATAACTCCAACTACAAAATCAGAAATCCCATCTAAACTAATGTGAGGAATTGCAATTTTGTTCCCGAATCCTGTAGAACTCAGTTTTTCACGCTCAACAAATTCATTAAAAATTTCAGCTTCGGTTTTTTCCGAAAGAGCCGGATTTTTTTTTGCAATTTGGGCAATTTTTTTTAATAAATCTTCTTTGCTTGTAATTTGGGTATTAATTAAAATGAATTCTTCTTTAAGTAAAATATCTAAGCTCATAATAACCACCTATTTTTTTTGAGCATTAAAAGTTTTATGATTAATTCTGTAAAGAAATGTTTAGAAATATGTTTTTTCCCTCACTTAATTCTCTTTTTTTGTAAATTTGATATTGGGATATTCAACTGAATTTTGTGTAATCTCCAGTGTGTATTCCTATCTTGTTATCTAAACGAAAACTAACTTCAGAACTGTGGTCATTCGTAAATCTATGAGGTTAGGTGTTCAGAAATTAAAATTAAATTAAAGAAGAAGAAATAAACAAATTGACGTTTTAATATGATTTTTTTTTTTCATTTTGATATATTAATTTCATAAGGGATTAATCATTTTTAATGGAATTATTAATCTTTTAGTTTAAGGATTATCTGAACGAAAATTCAAATCTCTTGGACAACCATTAGCAAGGTTTTGTTCATTTTCGATCAGATACTAATTAGTGCCTGAACGAAAAAGGATAAGCCACGGATTTACGCAGAGTTAAGCGGATTTAAGAGAATAAATAATAGACGGAAAATAGCGAGAAATTACAAATATTAGGATTATTTTAAATTTTTTCTCTATTATTAATAAGATTTCAATAAGAATTTATTCTTCTAAATCCGTGCAATTAGTGGCTTTTATCCTTTTCTTCAAGTACTAATAAAATAAAAAAAATGAAACTGAACAAAAGGAGCTCTGATGAATAATTATCAAGAATTGATTTTTACTGTAAATTATGCTCGTTGGAATGGTAAAAGACGAGAAAAATGGAATGAAACAATTGAAAGATATAGTGATTATATGAAAAAATATATCCCTAAAAATGAACATAATACTTTTAATATTGCAATAGATGCCATTGCAAAAATGCAGGTTATGCCTTCAATGAGAGCTTTATGGACCGCTGGTGATGCTCTTGATATTTCTAATATTGCCGGTTATAATTGTGCGTATCTTACTTTTGAAAAGCCAAAAGATTTTGCTGAACATTTGTTTATTTTAATGAATGGAACCGGAAGTGGGTATTCTGTTGAACGTCAATATATTACAAAACTTCCAAGAATACCGGAAAAATTTGAAGAATCTAAAGAAGTAATAGTTTTTGAAGATTCTAAATTAGGATGGGCTGAAGGTATTGAACGCTTTTTTGATGCTTTATATTCAGGTTACATTCCAGAGTATGATCTATCTAAAATCCGTTCAAAAGGAGCGATATTAAAAACTTTTGGAGGAAGGGCAAGTGGTCCAGGACCATTGAAAGAACTTTTGGAATTTACAAAAGAAACTTTCAATATGGCTCGTGGAAGAAAATTAAATTCTATTGAAGTTAATGATATTGCTTGTTTTATTGCAAATATTGTCGTGTCTGGTGGAGTACGAAGAAGTGCTTGTATTAGCTTATCAAATCTATCTGATAGAAGAATGGCAAACGCAAAATCAGGAGAGTTTTGGAAAACTCATATACATCGTTCAATGGCAAATAATTCTACTGCTTACACGGAAAAACCAGACATTGATATTTTTATGGAAGAATGGCTTACACTTATGCGATCAGGATCTGGAGAAAGAGGAATTTTTAATCGAGAAGCTGCTACTAATCATGTTAAAGAAATTGGTAGAAGAGATTGGGAAAAAGATTTTGGAACTAATCCTTGTGGAGAAATCCTTCTCAGAAAAAAACAATTTTGCAATTTATCCGAAGTTGTTATCCGACCATCAGATAATTTAAGTGATTTGATAAAAAAAACACAATCAGCTGTTGCAATTGGAGCTGTACAATCAACTCTCAATAATTTTCCTTTTTTATCAGAAGAATGGAAGACAAATGCAGAAGAAGAAAGATTATTAGGTGTTTCTTTGACAGGATTGAGAGATCATCCAACCTTACAAAAAAAATCTGTTGTTTCAGAAGTTTGGCTTACTGAAATGAAAAAAGTTGCAATTCAATGTGCTGAAAAATGGAGTAAAATCTTAGATATTAAAATGCCCACTGCAATTACTTGTGTAAAACCAAGTGGAACTGTATCACAATTAGTAGGATGCTCCAGTGGTTTGCATGCTGCTTTTTCAAAATATTATATTAGAAGAATCAGAGTAGCGACAACAGATCCTGTATGCAAACTATTAATTGATTCAAAAGTTCCTTTCAATGCGGAGGTGGGGCAAACACTCGAAAATGCTACAACTTATGTCTTTGACTTTCCAATAAAATCACCCAAAACCTCAATATTGGCAGAAGACGTTGATGCTTTGGAACAATTAGAATATTGGTTGATGTTGAAAGAAAAATGGACTGAACATAATCCGTCTTGTACAATTTATGTAAAAGATCAAGAATGGATGGAAGTTGGTGCTTGGATATATAAACATTGGGATAAAGTAACCGGAATAACATTTTTACCTTTAAATAATCATGTTTATCAATTAGCTCCTTATGAAAAAATTACAGAAAAACAATATAATGAAATGTCTAATAACTTTCCTGAAATTGCCTTTGATAAATTAGTGGATTATGAAACATCTGATTATACAACCGGAGCAAGACAACTTGCTTGTACTGGTGGTTCCTGCGAAATTTAAACAAATTTTCATAAACTTGATGAAAAAAACTAAGGAGAAAAGAGACATGAAATTAATAAAATTTCTATTACTAATATCTTTATTGACAATTTTTTGGGGATGTAGTGAGAATTCTCCCCTTAAAATTGAACAAATAACTTTGGAACAACCCAACACAAAATCTACTATTATTACTGAAAATTTATTTATCAATAATGATTTCTCGATTGGCTACCAAAATGGAAATATTCGTTCTAATAGAGTTTCTATTACTTGGAATAAATCCGGAGAAAGTGAATTTCTTTGTTATAAATTATTAAAAACTCAAAGTAATTTGAATTTTTCAAGTGAGTTCAATTTTGGAGATGAGGAATTTCTTGATAGCTGGAATTTAAATGAATGGGAAAAAAGTGAGAAAGGTAAAGGGTTTTTAGGCGATTATTCTCTTACATTTAATGGAAATGGTTCAAGTAATATATTAGAAACAGATTTTGATATTCCACAAAATTCAGGAATTATTATTAGTTTCTATCTTCGTTCAGACCAAAAAATTGAAACCTTTTTTAGTTATGGCAATGAAAATATTGTAGAAATATCTTCAGATGAATGGAGAAAATATTCTTATTACTTTTTTAATACAAATCTCGAAAATATTTCTTTAAGTTGGGATACAAATCATTGTGAAACAAGCATATATTTAGATGCTCTTACAATTATTGGAACAAAAGGTGATTTCGAGTTAATAGAATCATTTAATGATATTAATACCACTTCTTTTACAGATTCTCTACTTATATCAGATAAAAATTATCTCTATAATCTTGTAACAATGATTGAAAATGGAATGAGTTCTTCTGACATTGTTTCTCTAAAAACTGCAAATTGGAAAGCTCCAAATAACATTCATATTGATGGAACCGATTATAATAGTTTTATAGCAAATTGGAATGATAACTCTGATAATGAAGATTCTTTTAAGCTATATCTTGAAAAAAATGAGAATCTTGAATATTCAATAATTGATTCTTTTATTATAGCAAAAAATACTACTTCAAAAGTGATTACAGGTTTAGAAACAGAAGGGATTTATCGGGTATCAATAAAAGCAATAAGCCAATGGGAAAACGATACAAATATGACTTATAGTTCCAATTATGTCGCCATTCTTACTGAAGTGGATTCTTTTTCTTTGCAAAAAGAAATGAACTCTAAAGCTATTAATTTAACTTGGAATGATAACAGTACAATTGAAACAAGTTACGTTATTGAAAGAAAATTACCGATTGCACAAGATTATAGTACTTTAGTTGTAGTACAAAAAAACATTGAAGAATATACTGATTTCGACACTTCTTCTTTCCATTATGGTGATGAAATTTATTACCGAATAAAAGCAATTAACAATAATACCGGTGAAGAATCAAACTATATTGAAAACAGTATTATTTTATTAGAGACAACAGATTATTCTTTTGATTTTGAAAACTCACCTATTCCATCTTTTTTTGAAATGTCTGGAAATGCAGATTGGATTATTGACGAGAATACTTCTTCTTCCGGTCAATTCTCTTTAAAATCAGGAAATATTAGCAACAATAATCAATCAATTGTTACTCTAAAAATTCTTATCAAGAAAAATACTAATTACCAAATTTCCTTTGATTATAAAACGTCTTCTGAAATGTTCTGTGATTATTTGTATTGCTACATAAATGATAATTATGTTCTTTCAAAGTCTGGAATTAATGACTGGCAAAATAGTGATGTTTTTTTAATAAATTCTGAAAATTCAAACGAAATTAGTATTAAATGGTTCTATGAAAAAAATGGAAGTATTAGTTCCTATGACGATAGTGTATGGATTGATAATATTAAAATTGAGGAGAAATATTAATGAAAAATATAATTTTTACTGCCATATTATTGAGTTTTACTCTTTTGATTTTCGCACAAGAACCAATTTCAATGAGAAGTCAAGCTACTGGTAATACCATCGAAGATAATTGGGATTTGATTTATGATACAATTGAATTAAAATTTGTTGATGGAATTCATTTCTATACAAATTTAGCTGATTTTAACACCATTTATAAAAATGAAGAATGGGCAGATGATAATGTTCCTTTCCTTTCAGAACTTCCTTTGGGTATTGCTTTTACAAATCCATTTGCTACTAATTTGAAACACTCATTTTTATTGCGTTTAAGGGATTCTATGCAACCAGAATCTGTTAATGGGGGAGAGGGTGAACATTCTGAAAAAAATACTAATTATGAAGATAAAAATGATGATGGAATTTATGATTATATCAGTGTTTATGACATTTCTAATAATAATTATGATATAAGTAAAAAATCTTCTTTTGTATTGAATAATTCTTTTGGCTGTGAGCTTTATACCTATGGTTTAAAATTTACAATTAATTCCGAAAATGAAGAAGATGATGAAGCAATAAATGATATGGGTATTATTGGATTTGGACATAATCTTCATCCGATACTAAAAGGAAATTATGGAGAAAGCATTCAGGAAACACTATTTTCTATAGAAGATGATTTACAAGTTATGAGCTCAGATGTTAATTCTGATTTCTCGACTATTACTGAAAATGATAATAGCAAAATAGATTTTTCTTTTATGACATTAGTAAATATCTTCAATTTACGACCTGAGTTTAGGTTTGATTTATCCATAAATAATGTTTCAAAAAAAGATGTTGCCACAGATGATAAATATTACGGAGAATTTAATTATATTGAAACTCCTGATCTTACAGGCTTACAAGATCAAGAGCATGGTTTTATCAATGATTCATATATAAGTAAAACTGAGACTGATGGTAAAAATTTTATAGGAAAGTTTGCAATTAAAAATATCCTCCAAAATACAAAAAAAAGAAGAGATTGCGGATTCTGGGAAATTGGAATGAATTTTGGTCTTGGAAGTGGTAATTATCATTATGAAAGCTCTCGTAAAACTAATTCTTTAGAGGTTAAAATTCCGGGAGAATCTAATCTTTTTTCTTCAATAGACTCAACCTATTATTCTCTTAAAATTGTGGATCATGGAGATTGGAACGGTACGCAATTTCAAATGTTTGGAAAATACAAATACAATTTATCTAAAGATGTGATTTTTGGAATTTCAAGTATTTTTGATTATTCTTCAATTAATCGAGAAACAGATTATTCTTACAGTATGTATCAAAAACAGTCGTTATTGTATGGTGCAGGTTATGATGATGAAGATAGTTACGTTGCTCTTCTAACAGAATCAAATACAGCTGATCGTGAATATTTTACGCAAATATGGGAAAACAAAATTCCGGTTGGACTTGAGTTCAAATTACCAGAAAAAGATCTCTCTATTAATGATTCTTTTAGTTTAAGAAATTTTAGCTTTAGACTTGGAACAACTTATACTTATACCAAAATAATTGAGGAAGATAAACATCAAATAAAAACATCAAAACCCAATACTAATGTATATACGTTTGGCAATGGTGAAATAGACATTTTTATTGATGAGAATTCTTTTAGTTCCACAAAAAATCGGAGTGAAAATATTTCTGCTTCTAAAAGATTTTCCGGAGGAATCGGATATCAACATTCTGAAAATCTATCAATTGATGCCGGTGGTTATGTTGAAGAAGATGGAGAAAACTATTATCTTGGAATTTCTTTTTCTTTAAGTAAATAGTGTTTGAAATGAAAAATGAATAATTAGTATCTGAACGAAAACTAACTTTTTTAAATTTTCTTTTTGTGTCGCTACTCTGTAGCTTAGTTCTCTTTTTATCTTTACCCAACGCTAACGCATTGGGCTACAAAGATGTCGCTTCCACGAAGCTAAAAGAGATATTTTTATGAAAAGTACTTTTTATCATTATAATTAGCGAGTTCAGCGTTCAAAGTTCTTTTTCGTTCAGATTATAGTTAATATCGAAATATTCTAAATTGACATGTCTGAATTCCTATAAAAATGGAGGAAAAAATGAAATTCAATACTGAAGAAGAAATATTAGTTCTCTTTTTATCTTTACCCAACGCTAACGCATTGGGCTACAAAGATGTCG
>JAOZMQ010000477.1 GCA_029934195.1 Candidatus Cloacimonadota bacterium
GTAGGTATAAGAACCGTCAGCACCGATGGTTCCGACTGTACCCTGAGTTCCCTGGGTCGTGACTGTGTAGGTGAGTGTATCACCATCATCCACGTCGTTTCCGACCAGTGTGCCCGAAGCTGATCCACCCACAATGGTGGCATCCAATGTGCCATCTGTAACCGTAGGCGTATCATTCACCGCAGTGATGGTTACTGTCACGACGGAAGAGTTGGAATCTGCTGTGCCGTCATTCACGGTGAAAGTAAAGGTATCCTCTCCGTTTTCATTGGCGTTGGGAGCGTAGGTGTATGCTCCGGTTGCCGCATCAGTGATAGCTGCGACACCTTTACTTCCCTGAACAAAGGTATAGGCGAGAGTGTCCCCGTCCACGTCAACGGCAGTCAGTGTACCACTTGTCGGAGTGTCTTCGGTGACAGCCAATGTTCCGCCCTGAGTTGTGGGCGCATCTGGCTGGGCAGAGATGGTAACTGTCACTGTGGCAGCGGCGGAATCCACTGTGCCGTCGTTAGCCTTGAAGGTAAAAGTATCTTCTCCGTTTTCATTGGCGGTGGGAGTATAGGTGTATGCTCCGGTTGCCGCATCGTCAATTACAGCAGTTCCCTTTGTACCACTATCATCAGCAACAATGGAAAAGGTCATGCTGTCGCCATCCGGATCGGTGCCAGCCAATGTGCCTTCTGCTGACCCGTCTTCGTCAACGCTTAATGTCCCGGCAGTAGCTGTGGGCGCACTGTTGGGCGGCTTGGGGATAATGGAACCATCTACAAAGTCTGTATCAATCGCTGCAAAAGCGGCTGTCGAGAGAGAAGTTTTCCCTCCTACATCTTCAAATGATATCGCTGATGTACCACTGAAGCCTTCTGCAACATCAAACTGGACTTTAACCAGCGTACCATCCGCAGTTGCAGAAAATCCGAAACCAATTCCCACTGTGTAGTCTCCGATGCCATCCTTAGGGGGAGCGGCTTCATCAAGGGTAGCAGTTGCCGTCAAAGTGCCTGCCGTAACAGACTTCGGATTTGTCAGAACAGTGTCATCATAATTCAGACGAAGCCCGAATGCTCCTATATTTTCAGTCGTCATGCCCGTCAATTCAATGGGTATCACCACCGTTTCCCCTGCTACAGCCTGAAATTCCGTCGGTATCGTGATGGCAGGTTTTGCTATAGCAGAAGACGCACCGATTCCCATAGCAAACAGGGAAACCAGCACCACTGCAGATAGAACACGAAAATAGCTTCTTTTCATACTAATTTTCCTCCTTAACATTAATTAAGTTAACTATTCATCCCTCCTCAATATTACAATGCCGCATAAAATAAAGAGGGATGAATTTTTCAAGTTGTTGTACCTAATCTTCCGATTGCTCCTATATTTGGACTCCTCAAAACAACGCTCCAAAAGAATACTTTTTTGTCTGAATCTGAATTGTGAAATAAACTTTTTTCCCTTCAAATGTTACCTGCTTTAAATTTAAGTATCGTGACAATCTTCAGATTTCTTTATTATCAGGAAAATCTATTCAGCTTAAAGCGTTATTATGGCAGAGTTAACCAAAAGTTTATATTTTTTCTAATTCGGCGCAAGAGTACCCAGAAAGACCTGAAAACCTTGCTGTACATCCGTGATGGTGATGGTTGCATGCTCGTCATTATCATCGGAAACATTTGCAGCCGCCTTTTCTGCAGCTGTAGGTGAAACAGTTCCCAAGAAAAACTGGAACATTTTCTGGATATCCTCTATCTCTGTATCCCCGTCACCGTCCACGTCGCCCCGCTTTTTAGTCCGACTCGCCTCAATGAAAGTGGAGTTGGTTTCGTCCTTAGCATTCATAAATATGGGACAAAAGGGTTTTCCATCAGCATCGTTAATGCCATTTTGCTGGTACTCATCTGTGTCTTTGTAACCATCCCCATCTATATCCGATTCTCCGCCAGATGAAGTCGTTGTATCACCGAACCACTTTATTTCCCAAGCATCCTCCATAAGGTCTTCATCATCATCACCTGGTACTGTCGGTCCAACCGTAACTGTCACATTACCAGCGTCAACATTTGACGAAATATCAGCAAAGGCCAGCATCACCGGATACTTTTCTTCCTCAATTCCGATCAGCAGGTCAATCGGAACAGGGTCTCCATCATCACTGGTGTCTTCTTTTCCATCCGGCCCATTACCGTAGCCAGCATTACTGTTGGTCAGTCCGGTCGCTTCAATCTTGACATTATAAACAGTCTCTTCCGTCGGATTGGCTGAAACCGTCAGGGTAAACAGCGTTTTACCAGAAACATCCCTAGCATCCGCACGTGCAGCAGCAATTTTCATGCTACCGTCGGTAGTATTATCCCCCGAATGTGTTGCCGGGTTTGTGACGAGCGGGCTCGGGTAGCCATCAACAGCTCCATCCACAAATGTATCAAAAAAAGTACTTGAAACCGATTTTATCGTCAGGCCTGTGTCAGGCACAATAGTAAACGCAGCTCCTGCGACACTGCCGGTACCCGATGCTTTAATTTCAATGGAAATATCCGAACCAGCACTTCCTGAGGCGTCAGTGACCTCCAAGCTCACCGCACTCTCAGCAAAGGCAACAGAGGCCGTAAACGCCATCATTGCAAAGATGGCTACAACTGC
>JAOZMQ010000005.1:0-13526 GCA_029934195.1 Candidatus Cloacimonadota bacterium
GATGCTGATATGATAAAAGTAAATATTAGTTTCTTAAAAGCAGTTGCAACAAGCGATAAAGATTATTACCTAAGGGTTTATGTAAATTATCAAAATACTAGAAACCCAATTTTTGTTGAAATTCTATCAGGAGCTATTGTCATTTATGATGATATAATTAATACTGCTGTAGAGCATTGGGTAAAAAGCGGTAATGCAAGATTGAAAAGAGCTGCTCTTGCCGGACAAAAAACTCTAAATAGAAAGAAAAGGAGCAAATAATGTCAGAATATATCACCCAAGAGGGATTGATTTTACTTCAAAAAAAAATGAATAAATTATTAACAATTGATCGCCCACAAGTAGTTAAACAGATAGCATCTGCGAGAGAATTAGGTGATCTAAAAGAAAACGCTGAATATCATGCTGCAAGAGAAAGACAACGTCATATTGATAATGAACTTACACATTTGAGAAATCGTTTATCAAAATTACAAGCAATTGATTCATCTAAAATAGCAAAGGATGCTGTTAGATTTGGGGCTTATGTGACTTTAAAAGATTTGAACAATAAAGAAATCTTAAAGTATCGTCTTGTTGGAATTGATGAAACTGATTTTAAAACTAACGACTGGACTCTTATTTCAATCGCCTCTCCAATTGGAAAGTCAATGATTGGTAAGAAAAAAAATGAAGATTTTGTTGTTAAAGCACCAATTGGTGATAGAAATTTTAAAATATTATCGATTGAATAAGTTTAGAAATAACCATAGCAAGATAAAGGAGAATGTATGAAAAAACATGAAGAACTTATAAAAAAACTTAAATACCACAGGAAAAATTTTTGGGAAAGCTCTACAAAAAAAGAGCAACGAGTTGCTTTTAAATTTGCGGATAAATATAAAGAATTTCTTGATCAATGTAAAACAGTTCGTGAAACTACAGATTTTATTGAAAAAGAATTGGAAGAAAGAGATTTCTCTAATATTGAGAAAACAAAAAAAAGTAAACGCGTTTTCAAAATTGGTAGAGGAAAAAATATTGCTTTTGCAGTTATCGGCAAAAAACCAATGAGTGAAGGCGTAAATATCATTGCTGCTCATATTGATGCTCCGCGTGTTGATTTGAAACAATTACCACTTTTTGAAGATAATGAAACAAAAATGGGTTTAATGAGAACGCACTATTATGGTGGTATAAAAAAATATCAATGGATGTCAACTCCTCTCGCAATACATGGTGTATTTGTTAAAGAATCCGGTGAAATTATAAATGTTTCTATTGGTGAAGATGACAAAGATCCAATTTTTATTATGCCAGATCTTTTACCTCATCTCGCTAAAAACGAACAATATGCACATAAAATTGGTGATGCTATAAAAGCTTCTCAAATGAAAGTAATCTTTAATACTATTCCTTTTTTGGATAAAGATGAAAAAGTTAAAGAAGCTGTCAAATTGAATGCTCTTATTATGTTAAACGAAAAATTTGGTATTGTTGAAGAAGATTTTCTTAGAGCTGAATTAGAACTTGTTCCTGCTGGCAAAGCAAGAGATGCAGGTATTGATAAAAGTATGATAGCCGCTTACGGTCAAGATGATAGAATTTGTGCTTATACCGGAATGCAAGCTTTATTGGATTGTGATTTACCAGAAACTACAGCAATTGTTTATTTAGTTGATAAAGAAGAAGTTGGTAGTGAAGGAAATACAGGAGCAAACTCTAATTTTTTAATTGATTTTATTGGGGATCTTCTTAAATTCAATAAAGAACATTACAATAGTTTCTCTCTTCGTAAAACTCTTATTAATAGTCAAATGCTATCGGCAGATGTTGCTGCTGCTATTAATCCAAACTATCCGAATGTACATGAAAAAACAAATGCTGTTCATTTTGGTTTCGGTGTTGGACTAATTAAATATACAGGAAGTAGAGGCAAATCTTCTGCTAATGACGCAAATGCAGAATTTGTTGCAAAAATGACAAATATATTCAATGAAGACAAAGTAAATTGGCAAATGGGAACGCTCGGTAAAGTTGATGAAGGCGGTGGCGGAACAATTGCTAAATTTCTTGCTGAAACCGGTGCGGAAGTAGTTGATTGTGGACCTGGACTTCTTGGAATGCATTCTTTATATGAATTGTGCAGTAAAGCAGATTTATATTCAACTTATAGAGCATATAAAGCTTTTTTCGTTAAAGGTTAGTAACTGATCCAGAATAAACTTTCTAATTTAACAAAAAATTCAAAATTAAATTGTAATTATTTTGTAATACGAAATACAAAATATGAAGCTGTCTCTATTATTTATAGAGGCAGTTTCTATTATGGTACATTATGAAAAATATTTTTATTTTTACTGTTTTTGTAGTATTATTTGGTTGTTCAAGTAATAATTCTCAATTAGTAAAAAACATTGAGAAAAATTCAGATCGCCTATCCGAATTAGAAATGAATATCAGTGATAACACTATTAAGATTTCTCAATTTGTTGAATCTTTTGATATGGAAGAAAACCTATCACTTAAAACAAAAGTTCAAATTTTGGATAGCGAATTAAGCCGATTGATGAAAATAATCTCCGAAATGGAAAAGCAATTACTTCTTCAAAATAAACAAATTGAAAATAATTCTCAAATAAAACAGATAGAGCAACAACCAATAATTGAGAAAACTGAAGAAAAAGGCAAAGATGAAAAAATAGAATCTTCACAAGTAGAATCCGATTATACTTTAGCACGAAAATTTTATTTAGAATCTAAATATGATTTAGCATTAAAAGCTTTTAATAATTTGATAAACAATAATCCAGACCATTCGCTTTCAATTAACGCACAATATTGGATTGGTGAAGTTTATTATGACCAGGATAACTACATTAAAGCACTTGCAGAATTTCAAAAAGTTGTAGATTTTTATCCAACTTCAGCAAAAGCACCAGATGCTCAACTTAAAATTGGTTTATGCTATAAGAAATTAGGTAAAACAGAACAAGCAATCTTAGAGCTAAAACGAATAATAAAAATGTTTCCAGCCTATGAACGCCAGAATAAGGTAACTAAATTACTAAAGGAATTAGAATGAAATTGATAATTTCTCTGGTTTTAATTCTCTTTTCATTTTCCTGTTTTGCTACAGAATATATTTCAACTGAAAATCTCTTTGAAATTTTCTTAAATGATATTAAAACGAGAATCCCTGAAGATATAACTATTCATCTTGAAATAAATGAAAATGAATATTCTTCACAAATTGAGTCAACATTAATGAAATTTTTATTAGAGAATCATCATATTGTTGTAGAGAATGCGGAAAATGCTTTTCTATTAAAAATTAATTACACTGAGTCCATAAAACAAATTGGAAAACATAAGTTTCTAACAAATAATAAAAAATTACAAATAAACCACAATTTTAAATTTAGTTTAATTAATCCAAATAGCGAAATTATTGATTATGAACTATTGACTTATAAATCCTTATCATCAATAAAAAAAACAATAATCAATGAGATGAAATGGTATGACCCTATTATGATTTCAACAATAGTCGGCGGGTTAATCTATCTCTTTTACTATGGAAATAAATAAAAAACAGGAAATAAAAAATGAAAAAATTTAGATTACTATCAAGCTGTCTTCTCTTTCTGACAATTTTTGGATGTAGCAATATTTCAAAAATCCAAAATATGACAATTGAAGAAAGAAAAAATAAAGCTGATTCATACTTTGAACAAGAAAAATATCGAAAAGCAATAGAATATTATGAAAGTATTGCATTAGAAAGAAATTCTATTCATACAGCTCAATCTCAATTAAAACTTGCTGATTCATACTTTCTTATGGGAAATTATATTGATGCTCGATTTGAATACGAAGAAATGATTCGATTGTTTCCAGACCATAAAGAGATTGAAAGAGCCTATTTTAATATTGCAATTTGTTATATGGAAGAATCTTTAGAGCCAAATCTTACTCAAACTGAAACTCTTCTCAGTATTGATTCTTTCAGGATTTATTTAGAAAAATTTCCGTTTAGCAGCAGAAAAGATGAGATTTTTCAACACATTAACAAACTCAATTATAAGCTGTTGGAAAAAAAATTCCTTAATGGATATATTTATTACAAGATTAAAGATTACAGTGCTGCATTAATGTATTTTGATGAAATATTAGAACTCGGTAACGTTAATGCTGTTGATAAAAGCTCATTATACTATTCTGCCTTAATTTATATTTACAGAAAAGATTCAAATCTGTCAAATCAGACAATTTCACGACTTGTTGAGAAATACCCGGAATCTAAAGAAACAACAAAAATCTTAAAATTAAAGAATAAATTAGATAAAAAAAAGAAATCTAATGATTGATATAAATCAATAATTTTCATTTAAATTTTTGTAATTCTATAGTATGACAAAAATCACCAAAATAGGCCTTTTAGGTGGAACTTTTAATCCAATACATTTGGGACATCTAAGAATGGCAGAAACGGCTAAATCTGCATTAAATTTAAACAAAATTCTTTTTATACCTTCTGGAACTCCACCTCATAAACAAAAAGATGGATTAATAGACTTCTTTAAACGGTTCGAATTAATTAGAGAATCTATAAAAAATATTCCATATTGTGAAGTTTCAGATTTTGATAATACAAAAGACAAAAGCTATACTTTAAATTTAATTAATAGAGTTCAAAAAAAATTCCCGGAAGCAAAAATATTCTTTATCATTGGAGAAGACAATGTCCTAAATCTCAAAACTTGGTACAAGTATAAAGAGTTACTTGAAAAAGTTCAAATTGTAGTGCTGTCTCGAAATATTCATTTTAAGAAGAGACAAGAATGGGAAGATCTACCGTACATTGATAAATTACTTTTTATAGAAATGAAAAAAATAGATATTTCCTCAACAAAGATCAGAAATCTTCTTGATAAGAAACAAAGTATAGATCATTTAGTACCAAAACCAATTGCAGATTTTTACAGAGAAATGAATGAAAAAGAAAGATAAAAAAAAATTTAAAAGAAAAGATATTCGGTTAAAAAATATCTCAATTGATAATATTGAACATTTTGAAAATATGAATATTATAGAAGAGAAACGAGCAAAAAAAAAAAAATTTGAGAAGGGTGAACAAAGCAGTAAAGCAAATTTAGTATTGAAAAAAGGACGTATTATTGAAGTAAAATCCAATAATTATTGTAATGTAGAAATAGATAATAAATTGCTTGAATGTTCTGTAAGTGGTCGCTTAAAAATGATTGATTTTAATACAAGAACACTAATTTCTGTCGGTGATTTTGTTAATGTAGATTTTTCTCAAGAACCCAGAATTGAAGAATTATTACCAAGGAAAAATACTCTTTCCCGTTTTGTTGATAACTCATTACAAACAGAAATAGTAATTGCTTCAAATATTGATCAAGTAATTATTACAGCTGCTTACCGCATGCCTGATTTAAAATTAGGCTTGATTGATAGATATATTTGTGCAGCCAAAATTGCTGGAATTTCTCCAATTATTTGTATCAATAAAATTGATCTTGCTGCCTCTATTGAAGATGTTAAACAAGAATTGCTCTTCTATGAACAGAATAATTTTAAAGTTATCTTTACTTCAATTATTGATAATACAGGTCTTGATGAATTGCGTGATACTTTAATTAATAAAGACTCAGTTTTTTCTGGTCATTCTGGTGCTGGAAAATCATCTCTAATTAATATTCTTCAACCGGAAATAAATCTTAAAGTAGCAGAAATCAGTGAATACCATCAAAAAGGTGTGCATACAACAACTTCGAGCAAATTAATTCCGTGGTCTTTTGGAGGTTATCTCGTAGATACCCCTGGCATAAAAACTTTTAGCTTACACTCAAAACAAAAACAACTCTTGCCCAAAATTTTTCCAGGATTTGCTAAATATTCCCTTGACTGCAAATTTCAAGATTGTTCCCATACTCACGAAATACAATGTGGAGTCCTAAATGCTGTTGAAAATGGTTATATTCCAGAAGAACGGTATAATTCTTATTTAAGAATTCTTGAAACTTTGTAATAAAATAAATAGAGGAAAAATGAAATCTGTTGGAATATTTGTTAACCCTAACTACAAAAATAGTACTGAGATTAATAATTTGATTCAGTTTCTACACACTAAGAAATTGATAAAATTTTATGGTTTACAGAATCAATTATCAATCTTACCCACTTTTATTCACGAATATTCTGAATCTATTGATCTTGAATGTATTTTAGTTTTTGGTGGTGATGGTACAATTCTACGTTCAGTTGATTTTTCACTAAAAGCAGATGCTCCTTTACTTGGAATTAATTTAGGCCGACTTGGTTTTTTAACAGATATTAATCTATCAGAGATGGAAAAATCTATTGATGATTTCCTCAATAATAAGTTTAGTATTCAAAAAAGAATGCTCCTACAGGTAATTCACAAGAGAAAAAATAGAATTCTATTTCAAGGTTTAGCCCTAAATGATATTGTTATTTATAAAGGAATTGATCCAAAACTTATAAGAGTGAAATATCATTGCAATAAAAGATTCATTTTGGATACTTATTGTGATGGGGTAATTGTTGCTTCTCCAACTGGATCCACCGCATATTCTCTATCAGCTGGAGGTCCTATTCTATCTCCGGTTATGGATGCAATTGTCGTAACTCCTTTAAATCCACATGTTTTATCGGTTCGTTCTCTTGTTTTCTCATCAAACGACATTATTTCTTTAGTTGTAGAACATTCAAATTGTGAAAGTATTTTGCAATTAGACGGAATAAACGCAAATGATGTAAAAATTGGTGACACTCTCAGTATTACAGCAGCCAAACAAAAAGTTAGTTTTATCAAATTATCAAATAAATATTTTTATCAAGTTTTACGAAAAAAACTACATATGGGTAGAAAGTAAATTTTATGCTTAAGAATTTATATATTAAAAATTTTGTCATTGTTCGCGAATTGAATTTAGTTTTGACTAATGGATTAATCGTCTTAACCGGCGAAACAGGTGTTGGAAAATCCGTTGTTGCCGGAGCTATAAATATCGTGATGGGTGAAAAAGTGAAAGGAAATATTCTTTTTGATTCCGAAAAATCATGCATTATTGAAATAACTTTTACAATTGACAAAAAGAATAAAGAATTGATGAACTTAATTGACAAACACGAAATAGATATTTCTGAAAATGATCTCTTTTTTAGGAAGGAAATTTCTAAAAATTACGTGAGCAAAAGTTTCATCAATGGAAGAAGAGTAACCAATATTATCATTAAAGAATTTCGAAAGCTTTTGCTTGATTTTCATAGTCAGAGAGATCAATTGTTGCTTTTCAATTCTAATATCCAACTTGATCTGATTGATAAATACGGTAATTTAGAAAGTGAAAAAGAAAAATATCAGCTCAAATATAAATCTTTGCAAAAAATGGTTCAGGAAATTGAATCTTTGAAAAATCTGGACAAAGTCAATAGTGAAAAAGTACAATTGTATCTTTATCAAATTCAAGAAATTGAGGAGTCTAATCTTGAATTAAATGAAGATAATCTTTTGCAAAAGGAATTAAATCTATTGTCACATGCTGATGCTATTCTTAGTCAAGCCAATGAAATGGATCAAATTATTTATGAAAAAGATAATTCGATTTATGACATAATAAGCTCTTTCACAAATGGATTATCTCAATTCAATGAAGATAATTTGCATGTAAAAAATGCAACTTCGTTTCTTTTAGACGCTCTATCCAATTTGGATGATGCTATCTCTGAAATAAGACAATTACAAAATATTATTGATCTTGATCAGGAGAGAATGTCCGTTGTTGAAAAAAGACTATCGGAAATTAATAATCTGAAATACAAGTATAAAATGTCATTAGAAGAACTTATAACCTATTTTCAAAAAATCAAAACATTTGTGAAACAGTCAAAATCTTGTAAAACAAAAATTCAAAGTATGCTTGATAATCTTAGTCAAAAATCTATTGACTTAATGATGAGTGCAAAAAAATTATCTGATAAAAGGAAAAAAGTTGCATTAAAATTACAAGACACGATTGAAAAAAATATCAAATTGTTATCAATTCCTGATGCATCTTTTAATATAAAGTTTGACAAAGTATCGAGTTTGAATCCTTTTAGCCTTGAGTTAAAAAATTTGAATTCTACTGGTCTTGATGAAGTTGAATTTTTGTTTTCAGCAAACAAAGGTATTGAACCACAAAACTTAAAAGTTGCCATATCAGGTGGAGAATTATCTCGCTTGATGTTGACTATAAAAAAAGTTCTCGGAGATAAAATGAGTTCTAAAACGATTATATTTGATGAAATTGGAATGGGTATAGGAGGAAAAACTGCTGAAATGTTAGGCATGTTTATTTCAAATATCAGTGACAGTCATCAAGTTATCAGTATTACTCATTTACCGCAAATTGCTTCCTTTTCAAAACAACATTTTGCTATTAATAAAATAATAGAATCTGACAGAACTGAAATAAAAATTTGCGAGTTAAATATAGATAAAAAAAGAGAAGAGATTGCTCGCATGCTATCTGGATCAAATTCTGATTTAGCTTTGAAACATGCAGATGAACTTCTAAAAAATAAAATAAGGGTGAAAAATTATGATTAGGTTAAAAAAACAGACAAAGATGATTATTGGTTTATTAATTGTATTTCTTTCTTTAGTTATTGCTGCTCAAAATTCCGGAGTAATTACAAAATTAAGAGGAAAGAAAAAAAGTACAAAAATTTCAACAAAGATAACAGACAAATTATTTGAAGAGGCTGAAAATAAGACAAAAATTAAGATGGACTATTCTGTGAGTGATATTCAGAGTACACATACAAAATTAAATGAGATTTTTAAAAAATTTGATCTTCAGCCAATGTACAGTAAAGGTCAAGGTTCATATCATACAATCTTGATAGCATTTCCGCAACAAATAACCAATGACCTCTTTTCTTTGTTGAGAAAGATAAATGGTCTTTCTAATGAAAATATGTTTCATAACGGACAACAAAGTGAATTCTTCGATATTGATGCACATTTAAAAAATAATAGAATTTTTCAAGAAAGAGCACAACAAGAACTTAGGAAAACAACTCTTTCAGAAAATCAGCGTCAGAGAATCATGACAAATATTGAGAAATTTCAAATTAAAATTGATAGCTTAAAAAGTGTTCAAATTAAACATGAATTTAATGAAAAAAATGATCTCGCATATATAAGAATTCTATCCAACAATTCTGGATTATCTTATAAAGATAGTGCAATTAGATTTATCATTAGTTTTGCAATCTCTTTCTTTATAATAATTATTTTTTCTGTAATAATTTTCTATTCAATTGAATTAGTAGATTTTATTATGAAATTTTTGGGAATTAAAACCGCAAAAAGTTCAGATGGTGGAAACTATAGTTATTATAATAATAAATATTCTAGAAATGATAGAAAAAAAAGAGTATACAAAGATCATAATAAAGGCGAATAGTAAATGAAATGATAGTTTACTCCTTTATAATTCTTGGAATTTTGTTAATTATTGTAGAGATAATTCATAAGAATTATCTCTACCTGAGTTTTGGAATAGCTGCGATATTTGTAGGTTATTGTGAATACTTCACTTCAAATTTGTTAATTTTGTTACCATTATTTATTGTGTGTGGATTATTGCTCTTATTATTTTTTAAACAATTCTCCAAATATTTTATTTCAAACAAAAACAAATAAAAAGTTTTCCACATTTCGGAAGCTTCAAAAAACTTCCGAAATATAATTTCCACCTGAACCATTATTGGAGAAAAAATGAATATAAAAGATAATATTGAAGAAATTGAAAAGAGAATCGTAAAAGCGTCCAAAAAATCTGGTAGAACACGAGATGAAATAATGTTTCTTGCGGTAACAAAAACACATTCGGCTAAAATTGTAGATATTGCATTAGACAATAAAATTGAATTTATTGCAGAGAATAAAATTCAAGAAGCAGAAAACAAGCTACCTGCACTTACTAATCCATATAAAGAATTTCATTTTATAGGTCATCTTCAATCCAACAAAGTAAAGAAATTGATGAAATTAAAACCATCTCTAATTCATTCTATTGACAAGTTTTCAACAGCAGAAACCCTAAATTCATTTTGTATTAAAAATAATATTGTACAAAAAATATTGGTTCAAGTTAATACATCAAATGAAAAATCAAAGTTTGGTATTACTCCCGAAGAAACTGTTGATTTCGTTAAAAAAGTTAGTCTTTTAAAAAATCTTAAAATCGTAGGATTAATGACAATTGGCATGTTTACAGACAATCAATTAATAATTCGCGATTGTTTTCATAAATTAAAAACGCTTTTTGATGAGATAAATCTAAAAAAAATTGCAAATGTTGAAATGAAATATCTTTCAATGGGGATGACAAATGATTTTGAAATTGCAATAGAAGAAGGAGCCAATATTGTACGCATTGGAAGTGCTATTTTTGGGGACAGAGATTATAGGTAAAATAATTCAAATTAGGAAAAATTAATGAAGAAAAATATTCTCTTTCTTTTTATATTTGTTGCAAGTCTAAATCTTTTTTCGTTTCCAATTAATGATTATGATTTTCATTTAGCTGAGTTACAAATATCACCAATAACAGCTGCAATGGGCGGATTAAATGTAATATCAATAAAAGATCCGTTTGCAGTTTATCAAAATCCGGCAATCTTGGGAGAAGTAAAACAATCAGTTTTTTCGATTTCTTTCAAAATGAAAAATAAAGAAGACCAAAATATCACAGATATAATCAACGCCGGAAATATCCTAAAAGAAAAGCAAATTTCATTTATAAATTTGTCTGCAAAAAAAGCTGGTTTTTCATTTCAGCCACTGGTCTCAATTCATGAAAAGTCTAATTATTTTGTGAGCAATGTCCAGTATCAAGATTATATTGATTACAAATTGAACTCTTATCAAGTTTCCGGAGGCTTTGATAAAAATGAAATTTCTTGGGGTTTTACTGCTAAATTTCTCAGCGGAAGATTAATTTATTTGAAAGAAAAACAAATTGAATCCACTGAATTATTTAACATAGATTCTTTTATTGATGATAATTCCAAAGGTTTTTCATTTGATCTCGGATTTATTTATACAAAATCAAATATCAAATATGGTTTAGTTTTTTATGATTTGTTCTCTCATCTTTATTGGAAAAATAATCCAAATAGAACTCTTACAAAAAGATTTGCTTTTGGAACCGGTTATTCTTCAAATGGTTATGATTTAACTGCCGGTATTGATGGTAAATTAAACAAAAATTCTAATTCACAATATCACTTTGGAATTGCCAAAAATGTTCTTACAGATGAAAACCCAAACAATCCTAAAAGTTTAGATTTTAGAGCCGGTGTTTACAGTCATGATTTCAAAAATGAAGATGACATTTTCACAAGTTTTGGAGTTGGTTACTTTATAAAGATATTCAAAATTGATTGTTCTGTAACTTCATTTGGAATGAATTCCGAAAATAACTCTTACTTAATTTCTACTTCTATAGCAATGTAGTTTAGCAGGAGATATATGTTTAGTTTCACTTTTTTAAACTCAGGAATTTTAATTTTGACCATCGCTTCGGTCATTCCAATACTCATCCATTTATTTGCCAAAAAGAAACCTAAAAAAATCATTTTTAGTTCTATTAAATTTATTAAATTAAGCCAACAACAGCAAAATAAAAAAATTAATTTAAAAAATTTAATCCTTCTTTTATTAAGAATTTTAATTATTCTTTTTACTATTTTGGCAATTTCTCGTCCAGCATTAAAACTTCCTTTTTTAAAAGGAAATACTAATCACCCTAAAACTGCGATCGCAATAATTATAGATAATTCTTATTCAATGGATTATCTTGTAGATACAAAAACTGAATTAGAAAAGGCAAAAGAAATTGTATCTGAAATTTCAGAGATTCTTTCAGATGATGATATTTCATTAATTATGACGATGAATAATGACTGGAATAAAGCAAATTCTTATCTTGTTTATGGAAAACCGCAAGAAAATATTTATCGTAATATCGAAATTACTGCTATCAAAACCGACCTCAGTGATTTAATCTTGAGTGCAGAAAAAAAATTAAACGAATCTCAAATTATCAATAAGGAAATTTATGTTATTTCAGATTTACAAGAAAATTCTTTTAACAAAAAAATTGAGACTCCACTTTTCTTTATTCCTTCTTCAGGCATAAATTCCAGAAATAATATCAGCTGTCAAAATGCTCATCCGGTTTTTGAATTAGTAGATAGATCCGTTGAACAAAAAATTGAATTTAGTGTTATTAATCATTCCTCTGTAAATGCACAAGATGTTATTTGTCAGCTGATTTTGGACGGAAAAACAATTTCAGAAAAAGTAATTGAGTTGACCCCAAATCAGAAAAAGACAGCTTTTTTTAAATTGAATTTAGAGACTTCTGGTTGGCACAGCGGTTTTATCAATGCTAAAAACGAAAGACTTCCTTTTGATAACAAATCCTATTTCTCATTTCATTATAAACTCTCACCGGAAATTGCAATCGTAACCGACAATCCAATATTGCCAATTTCTCTTCAATCTCTTCTTGAAGTCTTTTCCGGAGATCAAGGAAACATTTCTTTCTTCGGAGAGAATTCATTGAATTATGAAAATATTGAAAAAATGGATCTTGTTATCATTCACCAAAAGGAATTTTCCAATAAAACTCGTTTTGTTTTAGATAAAATGAGTAGAGAAAAAAGACCGTATTTATTTATTGCAGATAGAAATTTATCTCAAAAATGGAATCCTTTTCTTGCAGATGAATTTAACATTTCTTTAAAAGAATTTCAAAGTAAAGGCGTTCATACAAATTTAAGTTATATAAATAAATATCATAATATTACAAAATTGTTGGAATTAAAAAAGCTAAAAAATCTATCTATCTCTGATTATTGGAGTTCTTCTGATATTAATAAAGAAAGTATCTCGTTGATAGAAACAAATGGATACCCTCTGTCTATATGTAATGAAAACAATCATTTATGGCTTTTTGACCCAGCAAGTATAAAAAATGAATTCCTACTTCATAGTTCGTTTCCAGTTTTTGCATATAGATTATTTCAGGACATCTCAATGGAAAAAATCGATAATAGAAATATTATTGCCGGTACTTCTTACAAATTTGATTCTGATTCAATTCTATTACCAGATGGAAACGAAATTGTTCTCAGAGATAATAGAATTCTGCTAAATAAAATCGGAATTTATCAAACTATTTCTTCTAAAAAAGAAATTATTTCTGTTAATCTTAATTATACTGAGAGCGAGTTTAAAAGAATCGATACGAAAATGAAAGGAAGCGGAAAAATTCTGTCGGAAAAATGGAAAGATCAAATTCTACAATCTCGTTATGGTTTTGAAGTTTGGAAAATATTGTTGATTTTTGTCCTGATTTTCTTTGCTTTGGAGATGTTCATTGTGAAAATGGAAGAAAAAAATTCAGTAAATTAGTGTTTGAACGACTCGTTTT
>JAOZMQ010000005.1:13626-27756 GCA_029934195.1 Candidatus Cloacimonadota bacterium
ACTCGTTTTACTTTAAAAACGTACTCGTTTTACTTTGAGGTCAGTAATCCTAAACATATTCTATATTTTCTATTTATGGCATTACTTTTGTAGCTTCAGAACTCCAAATATCAACGATTTTCAAGTAGAAATAAATGTTTCATTTCAAAGGCAGGATTTAATGTTATTTTAAAAATTTATCAACTAATGGACTTAGAAACATATTTCCAAGAACAGCACCTATTATCACGTTTGACCAAACGTTAGATGTTAGAGATCAGCCACCGGAATTGCATCCAATAAATTTATAATACAAGTATCCTAAAAATGCACCAACAAGATATGTAATTATCAATAAAATAATTTTCATAAAGAATCTCCTTTTGTTTTAATAATATTCTCGATTATTTGAAAGTAAAAGATGAACCAATTGTGAAACAGACGAAATAGCAGCTGTTTCCGCTCTCGTAATGTGATTCCCAAGAGAAAATTGTGATAGATTTTTTGATTTAAAAAAAGTAAATTCTTCGTCAGAGAAGCCACCTTCTGGTCCAATAAAGATACAAATTGGTTTCTCTCCAAAAGATTCTTTGTAATCAAAAATAATTTTGTCTTTCTCCATTTCAGAAGCTACAAATAACTGACAATCAGTTTTCTCAAAAGATTCTATAAGTGGAAATAAATTTTTTACAGGATGGATAATAGGAAGAAAAGCATTGTCACATTGCTTAATAGCTGCGATAGAAATTTTCTCAAATTTTTCAATTGTATTTTTAGTACATTTTCGCACCGTTCGAATTGATTCAAAAGGAAAAAATTCTTTGACTCCTAATTCCGATAACTTCTCAACAATCAAAAAATCATGTTTATTTTTTAATAAAGAAAAAGCAACACAAATACGAGGATTTGTAACCGTTTTTTCATCAAAATTTATGATTGCACATGAAATGTTTTTTTTTGATTGATCAATTATATTTGCTTTTGCAAGAAGTCCTTTTCCATTATTGAGAAGGATATTATCCCCAATTTTTTTTTTAAAGACATTTCTTATATGATGAAATTCTTCCCCTGAAATCGTAACTTGATTCTCTGTTTTTTTTAATAATGGTAGATAAAAGCTTGGCATAATATTCCATAAAAAATTGCCTGATCCCAAAATGAATCAGGCTTAATGTTTTAAGTAAAAAAAGTTTTTAATTTTTCAAAAAAATTTTTACTTGGTTTCATTTGTTTTTCACTATCAAATTTTGCTAATTTTTCAAAAAGTTCTTTTTCTACAGGAGTAACTTTTGTAGGAGTTATAACTAAAACTCTTACAAATAAATCACCTTTGTAGCCACCATTCACATCTGGAAGCCCTTGAGAACGTAATCTAAAGATTTTCCCTGATTGTGTTCCGGCTGGAATTTTCATTTTTGCTCTACCTTTGATAGTCGGAACAAATACTTCCGCACCAAGAGTAGCTTGTGAAAAACTAATTGGAAATTCACAAATAAGGTTGTTTCCTTCTCTATCAAAAACATCATCTTCTTTTTCGTGAATTAAAACAAGAATGTCTCCATTTTGTCCACCACGTCTTCCAGCATTTCCTTGCCCTCTAAGTCGAATATATTGACCTTCTGCTACACCGGCTGGAACGCTGAAATTAATCGTTTTTGTAGTCGCTGTTCGACCTTCTCCCATACATTTAGTACAACGAGATGTAATTTTAGAACCTTCTCCATGACAAGTCGGACAGGCTACAACAGTTGCCATTTGACCAAGAAGAGTTCTTCTCATTTGACGAACTTGCCCGGTACCATGACATTGTGGACATGTTGTTGTTTTACCATCAGCAGAACCGGTTCCATTACACTTTTTACAATTTTCTTTAACATTTATTTTGATTTTCTTTTCAACACCATCAGCCACTTCTTTGATTGAAAGTGAAAGAGCTATCTGTAAGTCTTCACCTTTATTTCTTGATGATCTTCCATGACCTCTTCCGCCATGACCACCACCAAAAAATGACTCAAAAATACTGCTAAATCCATCACCAAAAATATCAGAAAAATCAGATGCATGAGAAAAGTTATCCCAACTAAATCCACCACCACCAAATGCACCATCTAATCCGGAATGTCCATATTGATCATAGCGATTTTTTTTATTTTCATCGCTCAAAACTTCATAAGCTTCTGATGCTTCTTTAAATTTTTCTTCCGCTTCAGGATTCCCTTGATTTTTATCAGGATGATATTTCATGGCAAGCTTACGATACGATTTTTTTATCGTAGCTGCATCAGCATTTTTATCAATTCCCAGTACTTCGTAATAATCTCTTTTTGCCATATTTCCTTCTTAAACTTTTATAATAAAACAGAAGATTGTCTCAAAAATTTGAGACAATCTTACAATTTTTATCTTATAGGTTTTCTCGAATATAAATTCGAGTTTATTGTTTATTAGTCATCAACTACTTCAAAGTCTGCATCAACCGGACCATCTTTTTTAGGTTGTTCCTGTTGCTGTTGTTGCTGTCCCATATTGTTAGGATCAAAACCCGCACCATCTGGAGCAGCTTGCGGACCTTGTTGACCTTGTCCGGCAGCCTGTTCTTTTTGCATATTTTGATACATTATCTCACCAATTTTTTGAGCTTTTTTTGCTAACTCTTCTTTCGCAGCATCAAATTCTTCTTTTGTTGATGATTTTGCTAATTTTTCTTTAGCTTCTTTAATCCCTTCTTCAACCTGCTTCTTTTCTTCTTCTGTAAGCTTATCGCCATATTCTTTAACACTTTTTTCAGTCGAGAAAATCAGTGCGTCAAGATCATTTTTAGATGCGATATTTTCTTTATTTTTTTTGTCTTCATCAGCATGAGCTTCTGCATCTTTGACCATTCTATCAATTTCTTCTTCACTTAATGAACCTGTTCTTTCAATTTTAATTGACTGTTCTTTACCTGTACTTTTGTCTTTTGCAGCAACATGCATAATTCCGTTAGCATCAATATCGAAACTTACTTCAATCTGTGGAGTTCCTCGTGGAGCCGGTGGAATTCCTACAAGATCAAATTTCCCTAAAGTTCTATTATCTGATGCCATTGATCGTTCACCTTGAAGAACGTGAATAGAAACTGCATTTTGATTATCAGCAGCTGTACTAAAAACTTGACTTTTCTTGGTTGGAATTGTTGTGTTTCTTTCTATAAGAGTTGTCATAACTCCACCAAGAGTTTCTATTCCGAGAGAAAGTGGAGTAACATCAAGAAGAAGAATATCGTTAAGATCTTCATCACCGGATAGAATTCCACCTTGAATAGCAGCACCAACAGAAACAACTTCATCTGGATTTACGTTTTGAGAAGGTTTTCTTCCAAAGAATTTCTCTACTGCTTCTTGAACAGCTGGAACACGGGTACTTCCACCAACAAGAAGGATTTCATTTATATCGGAAATTGAAAGTTTTGCATCTTTCAAAGCAAGACGACAAGGTTCGATTGAACGTTCAATAAGGGAGTTTATCATTCTATTGAATTCAGCTCTGCTAAGATCAAGGTTCAAATGTTTAGGACCTGAAGCATCAGCTGTAATAAAAGGAAGATTAATATTTGTACTTTGTGTACCTGAAAGCTCGATTTTTGCTTTTTCAGCAGCTTCTTTTAATCTCTGCATTGCCATAGGATCTCTTGAAAGATCAACAGCTTCTGTTTTTTTGAATTCACTTACTAACCAATCCATTATAATTTTATCAATATCATCGCCACCAAGATGAGTATCTCCGTGAGTTGAAAGAACTTCTACAACACCTTCGGCAATATCAAGTATGGAAATATCAAATGTACCGCCACCGAGATCATAAACTGCAACTTTTTCTTCTTTATTACTCTGAAGTCCATAAGCAAGAGCTGCTGCTGTTGGCTCGTTGATAATTCTTTTAACTTCTAATCCTGCGATTTTTCCGGCATCTTTTGTTGCTTGTCTTTGAGCATCATTAAAATAAGCTGGAACCGTAATAACTGCTTCACTTACTTTAGTTCCAAGATATGATTCTGCTGTTTCTTTCATTTTTTGCAAAACAAGAGCCGAGATTTCTTGAGGAGAGAAGTTTTTATTTTCTACATCGACATGAACGACAACTTCATTATGTTTTCCACCTCTAATATCGTAATTTACGGAAGAAATTTCAGAGCTAACTTCATTAAGTTGTCTCCCAATAAATCTTTTGATTGAAGAAATTGTGTTTTTATGGTTTGTAATTGCTTGTCTTTTAGCTAATTGACCGACCAATCTTTGTTGATCTTTTGTGAAAGCTACAACTGATGGAGTTGTTCTTGTACCTTCAGCATTTGCGATAACTATAGGTTTTCCACCTTCCATTACACTCACGCATGAGTTTGTTGTGCCTAAGTCTATTCCGATTATTTTACTCATTATAATTCTCCTTTTTTTTGTTTTTTTAGTTTTTCTGTTTGTTCTAATTTTACTCCATTAGACACTGCTACTTTTGCCGGTCTAATAATTTTATCATTCATCGAATACCCATTTTGAATAACAGCTGCGATAAAATTTTCTTCATATTCAGAAGGTATGTGCGTAAGTGCTTCATGAAAAGATGGATCAAACTCTTTTCCAAGAGAATCCATCTTTTTAACTCCTTCTTTTTTTAATATGTTTTCTAATTGCGAATAAATCATTTCAACCCCTTTCAAAAAAGAATCAAATTGATGGTCTTTTTCTCCAGTCTGAATTGCTCTTTCGAAATTATCAACGACATCGCATAATTGCAATACAAGACGCTGAGTCGCATTCTTAATCCACGAAGCTTTTTCTTGATTTGATCGTCTTCGGAAATTTTCAAATTCAGCAGCTTTTCTTAATAATTTATTTTTAAGCTCAAGAATTTCTTTTTCAGCATCTGATAGTTTTTCTTCGATAGTTGGTTCTTTTTTTTCTTCAGTTTCGACATCAGATTGTTTAGAAGCAGGAATTTCTTCTTGTTTTTTATCATCATCTTTTGTTTTGATTTTTTCTTTTTTGTTTAATTTAGAGACCATATTGAGGTACCATCATTCCTTTTTTTGTAGTATCGGTAATTGTTTTTGCAATATCCCGAATAATGGGAATATTCTTTAAATAGTCCATTCTTACCGGAGCTAAAATTCCAAGATAACCGGGTACTCCGAAAATTTCATATTTTGAATAGATAAGCACAAAATTATACCACTCCATTCGACCAAATTCTTCACCAAAAACAATATGATACGGTTTCTTTTTTTTATTTTTTTCCATTACATTAATTAAATAATCATGTCTTTGCATAAGATCGAGAAAAACAAGAATATTTTTTTTAGAATCAAATTCCGGTTGTTCTAAAAAACTAATATTCCCATCAAAATGAATGTAGTAATTGCTAATTTCCAATAGAGCTTTATTCAATTCTTGTAAAAATAAACTCAATAATTTGTTTTCCTGATTCATTTTTTTTGACATTTTTTCAAGATGAGTATTCATTATATCAAAGATTCTCAAACCCATGAACTCTTCGTTTGCATAGCGTACTAATACTTTTAGTTGTTGTTCTGATATATCATAATCACAGTTCAAAATAACTGTTTTATCTAATCCAGAATCAAGACTCACAACAAAAAGAAGTTTATTGTGAGCAATTTTAAAGACTTCGATTTTTCTTAAAAAGCCATACGACATTTCCGGTTCTGCAACAAAACTTAATTGATCGGTCTCTTTTGCAAGAATTTGCATAATATAATGTAATGCAAGTGGAGTATCTTTGTAATTTTTAGCAAGAAATTCTCTAATAAAATCACTTTTTTCATAACTAATAGTTTTAACTTCTTCTTCGATTTGTTCGGTATAATCTCGAAATCCTTGCAAAGTTGGGATTCTGCCTGCAGAAGTATGAGGTTGATAAATTAGATTTTTCTTTTCAAGTTTGTGAAGATCAATTCTGATAGTAGCTGGACTAACAGAAGGGATATAATTTTTACAAATAACCCTTGAAGACACTGTCTCATTGGTTTTAATGTAATCTACAACCAAAGATTTCAATACCAATTTTTCTCTCATCACATTTTTTTTCATTTCAAACTCCTGATTTAGCAAACAGCAACAATGACTGCTAATTTATGACAATCTATAATTTCCTTGAAAGTTGTCAATCTAAAAATGAGACTGCTAATCTTTTTTTTTATTTATCTGTCTCTTTTGTACTTTTCGAGAGTATATTTATTTTTTAAATCACAAAAAAATAATGAATAATTAGAGTCATATGTTCTAAGAATTTAGTTCTTTTGAGATTTTTCAAAAGACTTTTTTTTATCTGTAATTGATTTTGATTGACATCAAATTTTATCAATTTGTTCTGTCGCTTATGCAAAAAATTATATATACAAAGAACCTAAAATTTTTGGATAAAATACCAGAAGCTATTGGCTTATATACAATAAAAGATGATAAGAATGTGTTATATTGTGATTACTCAGCCAATATTCATAGTAGTATGGAATATATTTTCCGTAACACATTGCAAAACAAGAATTTTGCTGAATTATCCGAGCAAGCAAAAGAGATAAATTGGTTGTTAAAATCAAGTCTTTTTGAAGCTTTAAAGGCACAATTATTATTCAATTCAAAATATCATCCTCCCTTAAATCAAACTGTAAAATTGTGGGAAAATTATGTTTATCTGATGATAGATTATAATCGACCTCCTTTTATACATTTTAAGGAAAACACAATAGAAGATGGTATTTATCTCGGTCCATTTAGGAGTAGGTTTTTGATTTCAGATTATTTACATGTTTTGAACGATTTTTGTAAAACTCCGGCATGTGATACAGATATTTTCCCCTGCCATCTTTATGATGAACAAAAATGTGATGGTTTATGTATTGAAAAAAATAAAGAAAAAGTCTTCAATAAACTACAAAAATATTTTCTATTACCACAAACTAAATTAATCAAAAGACTAAAAAAAGAATATCAAAATCTTCTTGATGATTTAGAATTTTCTAAAGCAGATTTACTAATTCGCAAAATTAGAGTTTTGGAAAAATATCAAGATAATCTAAATTTTCTAAAAGTTACAAAAGATCTTGAGATGGACATTATAGATGAAAAGACAGAAATTCAAATCAAAAATGGCTTAATTGATTTAATGATTATTGATAAAAATCCGGAAATAATACATTCACAAATTGAGATAGAATTAGATTATCGTAAAAATGAAGTTCTTGCTGTAAATAAAGACCAATATGACGAAAGACGAGTAATCTATTCTTATTTGAAAAAAAAATATCCAAAAATGATAAAAGAAATAATTAAGAATAAAAATGATGATATTGAAAAATCCAAATGGAGGCTAAATGAATAATACGCTAATTAGTTTAGATATTGTTAAATCTCATAAACAAGGAAAAGTTAGAGATATTTATGATTTAGGAGATAAACTTTTAATTGTAACATCTGATCGAATTTCAGCTTTTGATGTTGTTTTCTCTGATGAGATAAAGAATAAAGGAAAAATACTTAACCAAATTTCAGTCAATTTCTTCAAAATGACAAATGAAACTATCTCAAATCATTTTATTACTGACAATGTTGATGAATATCCGGTAGAACTTCATCCTTTTAGATCAGAATTAGAAGATAGAAGTATGTTGGTAAAAAAAACTAAAGTTATTCCTTTTGAATGCATAGTTAGAAGTTATATCACAGGATCCGCTTGGAAAGAATATCAAAATACCGGAATGGTTGCAGGTCTATCGATACCGGAAAAAATGAAAGAAAGCCAAAAATTTCCGGAGTTACTTTTTACCCCTTCCACTAAAGAAGAAAACGGGCATGATGAAAATATTTCTTTTGAAGAAATGAGCAAAAGAATGGATACAATTCTATCAGAGAAAATTAAAAACATAAGCTTGAAACTTTTCAAATTTGCTCATGAATTTCTTCTTAAAAAAGATATTATTCTCGCAGATACAAAATTTGAATTCGGTACAATCGGCAGTGAACTAATTCTAATTGATGAAATTTTCACTCCTGATTCCTCTCGTTTCTGGGATAAAAATGAGTATAAAATTGGGCAACCTCAAAAAAGTTTTGATAAACAATATCTCCGAGATTATCTTAATACAATAAGTTGGGATAAAAATCCTCCTGCTCCAAAATTACCTAAAGAAATTATCCAAAAAACATTTGATAAATATTACCTTGCTTACACAAAAATTGCTGAAGAAAATGGAAAAAAATGGAAATGAAAATTTTAGTTGTCGATGATGTACTGGACATAACAGATTTGCTTGAAATAGAATTGTCTGAACATAATTTTCATGTTATTTCAAAAAATTCAGGTTATGATGCTTTACGATATTTGATGGAAAACGAAGTTGATCTTTTATTATCAGACATCGCAATGCCGGATATGAATGGGTTTGAATTATTCTCCAGAGTTCAAGATTTGAAAGACTATTTACCAGTTATTTTAATGACCGGTTTTGGTTATGACCCCAATCATGTAGTTGTCAAATCTAAGTTAGCCGGCTTAAAAGATGTAGTTTATAAACCATTTAATATGGATAAATTAGTTACATTAATCAATAAAAGAATTGCAGAATCAAAAGATAAGATTTATGGTTCCTAACAGGTCAATTTGATTTCATCCTGATTTCAGATTTTATTTTTTTATGTCCAAAAGAATCATTTTCTTACTTTTGTTCCTCTTTCTATCGGCATTTCAATTTGCTAAAAATATTTCTTTTCAGAGTGATAATATAAAAATTACATCAGATGAAAAAGATTATAAATTTGCAAAAAAAATAGTAATTGAATTACAGAAAGATTCAGAAGCTTTTCAAAGGAAAATGGGGGCTTACCCGAACTTATTTGTTAAAATTATCATTGCCAAGAACAAAAAGCAATATCAGGAAATAACAAAAGCTCATACAAAAATTATTGAGTTTAGTCAGGCACATTTTAATAATTTAACGAGAACAATTTATATTAGAAATCCAAAAGATTTACGAAACATTAATCGCATTCATACAATAATTTTCCACGAATATATTCATCAATTTGTTGGACATTACTGGAAAAATCCTCCTCTTTGGTTTAATGAAGGAATGGCTGTTTTCTTTTCAGAAGGAATTAGCTCTCAAAAAATTATTGACTATACAATGGATTTTTATTCCGGTAATAGTAGAACTTTGAAAGAGATGATGTCTTTTTATCCTGAAAATAGAATTGAATGGGACTCATTTTATTTGAAGTCTGCATTAGCAGTTAAATATTTGTATCAAAATAGAAAGAAGGAGTTCTTTAAGTTTTGGGAATCTTCAAACCAATATCACAAAAATTTTGAACCGGCATTTACTATCTCATTTATGACTGGTCTTGACGATTTTTCACTTTATTTTGAAGAATATATCAAAGAGAACTTTAAAGCCGAAATGTTGTTTGCTTCCACGAAATTACTGGGGTATTTTTTACCAATAATTTTTCTTTTTGCAATAATTGCTAAAAAAATAAAAAATAGAAAAATCTTAAAAAAATGGTCACAAGAAAATGAAGAACTTCTGGAAAAAATTGAGAATAATCCGGATTTGTAAAATTCAAACAAAAGAATTCAATAAATTAATTTTTTTAAAAAGTTGCCAATAAACAGGAGAAAAAATGAGCAATTATAAAGAAATGAGAGAAGAAATGGTTGAAATAGGTCAGCGAATTTACGATCGTGGTTATGTTGCTTCAAATGATGGAAATCTGAGTATTAGACTTGAGAAGAACAAAATAATGATTACTCCAACAGGAGTCAGCAAAGGCTTTATGAAAGCTGATGAAATGATCATTGTTGACCTTGATGGTAACATTATTGAAGGAAAAAATAAACCCTCTTCAGAGATTTTTATGCATCTTGGAATCTATAAAAAAAGAGACGATATACAAGGAATTTGTCATACACATCCAATTTATGCTACAGCATTTGCAGTTGCCGGTATTGCTTTAGATTTACCTGTTTTACCGGAAGTAATAATCGGTTTAGGAAAAATTCCTCTTGTTGAATACGGAGCACCAGGAACAGAAGAATTTTTATTTCCAATTATGAAGTATATTTTGAATTATGATGGTTTTCTTTTGGCAAATCACGGAGCATTAACTATTGGTAAAAACCTAATTGATGCCTATCACAAAATGGAAACCTTAGAACATTTTGCTGAAATTTTGTATAGAGCAAGACAATTGGGGAATATTAATATTTTAGAAAGAAATGAAGTAAAAAAGCTATTCCGAAAAAGAGCTCTATTTGGAATAAGAGAAGATCTTGGGAAATATTAAGTTATTGTAACGAAATAAACTTTACAAAAGGGAATAATGATAAATTATGAATTGTAAACAATGTACAGTGGCATTGTATGTCATTCATCCTGATTGACAATTAAAAAATGAATAACAATATCAAAATTCAGAATTTTACAGATTTTCAAAATTCTCAGGATTCCGTTTATCTGACCGATCTTGCTTCTGACAAAAAAAGGAGTTATTATAAGAGTCCAACAATTTACAGGGAAAATGGTTTTAGGTATTTTTTCTTTTCTCGGGAAGAAACGAGAAAACATATACATATAATATCAGGTAACGGAGAAGCTAAATTTTGATTGAAACCAAAAATAGAATTAGCCGTAAATTATTCATTTTCACAAAAAGAGTTAAACAAAATTATTAAAGTTATTGAGGAGCATTACGATGAGTTTATTAATGAATGGAACAAACATTTCAGCAGTTGAAGTTACAAATATATCTTCACACGGATTCTGGATATTGGCATATAATCAAGAATACTTTCTGCCATATAAATTATTTCCATGGTTTAAGAATAGAACAATAAAAGAAATTTCAGATGTTATAGAAGAATCTCCACATCATTTGTATTGGTCGAAAATTGATGTTGATTTAAGTTATGATTCTATTATAAATCCGGATAAATATCCTCTGATATACAAAAATACTGAAAAGTCAGAATCAGGTAAGTAAAATGAGTACGTTCTCAGGATTTACAGGATAAGCAGGAGAATAAATCTGCATATATGGAAATGTAACCATCTTGGTTACTGCTAATTATTTTTGCATTCGGAACTCCACCCAAAAAGGATGAAGTCCTGTCTGCTTTGTAAGTCAAATATCCTGTTTGACCATTTAGCAAGTTTTAGTTAATTTTCGTTCAAACACTATTTTAGCAAATTTTGGTTTTCGAGTATAAGCAATAATAAAATCATAATAAGGAATGGTAATATAATTTATGAATAACATAAAAAAGCAAATTGAGATTCTTTTAGACAATTCAAATTCTTTGAAAGTAAAAAAAGATTTATTACTTGAAAGTGATGAAACCTATTCCGATAATGAGCTTTTCAAATCATTTGAATCAGCTAAAAAGATAATTGGTAATAACAAATTTGAAATTTTACCAATAATTGGATTCATACATTATGAGAATAAACAATTCTTAAAAGCAATTGATTTTTTTGAAAATATTTTGCAATTAAGTGAATTTAAACTTTCATACAAAACAAAAACAGATATCTTAGAAAAATCAGCAAATATTTATGATGCTCAAGAAAAATACTCAAATAGTATTGAAGTATTAAAAAATGCTTTAGAAGTAAGTGAACAAGAAAACAATGCTAAAGATATTATATACTTTTCCAATTGCCTCGGTTCTAATTTTATTAAACTGGAAAACTACATAATGGCAATGAAAAATTATAAAAAATCTTATGAATTTAGTCTCAAATTAAATGATAAAAAAAAGACATCTATCTGTTTAAATAATATTGGAAATGTATTTTTTTTATTAGAAAATTTTGAAAAAGCTTTAGAGTATTTTCTGAAATCATTTGAAATTAGAAAAAAAAGTAATAATAAAGAATATTTGGCAAATTCCTTAAATAATATTGGAGGAATTTATCAGCGGTTAGAACAATTTGAAAAGTCAATTGAAGTAACTGAGAAAGCTCTCAAATTATATACTTCAATAAATAACAAAACCGGAATTTCTACCTCTCTAAACAATCTTGGAACTGCCAATGATAGAATAGGAAAATTTGATAAAGCTCTGGAATTTCATTTAGAAAATCTTTCTATTAGGAAAAAACTTGGCGACAAAATTAGAATAGCAACAACTCTGAGTAATATCGGAAATGTTTATACTAATTTAGAGAAATTTAATGACGCTTTAAAATACTATCAGCAAGCTTTGAATTCTTATGAAGGTTTTTTTTCTGATTCAGATAAAGTAATTTTATTTACTAATCTGGGTAGTGTATATTTTAATCTACACAATTATGAGAAAGCTCTACTGTATTTTGAAAAAGGTTTAAAAATTTCACAAAGAATCGATACCAAAGAAAATACAAGAATTATAAATAAGTTTCTATCTGATTATTACTCAAAAATTGGTAATTACCAAGAAGCTTTAAATTTCTATAAAAAGTATTCTGAAATAAAGGATGTAATTCACGAAAAAAATACGAGTAAAAAAATTCTCGAACTCCAAATGAATTTTGAAATTGAGCAACAAGAAAAAGAAAAAGAGATTGATAAATTGAAAAATATTGGAGATAAATTTTCTCTTATCTCAAAAGATCTTGAACAACGTATTGATAAAGATTTTATTGGAAATAGCAAAGCAATTAAATTTATTTTGAAAGACACTCTTAATTCAGCGAAATATAAAGACACGAATGTGATGATTACCGGCGAGAGCGGAACAGGAAAAGAAATTATAGCTCGTATTATTCATTATGCCAGCTCAAGAAAAGATTACGGCTTTTATCCTATAAATTGTTCAGCAATACCGGAAACATTGTTAGAAAGTGAATTCTTTGGACATAAAAAAGGAACATTCACCGGAGCAATTAGTGACAAAAAAGGTCTTTTTGAATTGGCACATAAAGGAACACTTTTTTTGGATGAAATTGCCGATATGCCTTTAGCGCTTCAAGCAAAACTATTACGAGTAATCGAAGAGAAGAAGGTAAAAAAAATTGGAAATAATGAAGAAGTTTTTGTGGATGTACGAATAATCGCTGCTACTAATAAAAATATTGAGGAATTAATAGAAAATAAGAATTTCAGGTTAGACCTCTACCATCGTATTAATACCATCATAATTGAAATTCCGGCGTTACGAGAAAGAACTGAAGATATTGAACCTCTTTTTAATCATTTTGTTGAGCAATTTAGTAAAAAATTTAACATTACAAAACTAAAAATAAAAAGTGATTTAATTAATCTTTTAAAAACCTACAGCTTTCCCGGTAATGTAAGAGAATTAAAAAATCTTGTTGAAAGAGCCTTGATTATTTGTGAAAATAATATTCTTGATGAAAGTTGTTTTCCTCTAATTAACAAAAAAATTCCAGGAAATAATGTGATAAACTTTAATATTAGTCAAAATGAAGATTCTCTAATAAAAGCAGCTCTTAAGAAAACAAATAACAATCAAACTGAAGCAGCTAAGATTCTTGGAATTTCACGCCATACGCTAATGAGAAGAATAGCGAAATTACGATAAAATGAAAAGGTTTGACTCAAAATTACAGAAAATAAAATTTACATTAAAAAAATAAGAGAGGAAAAACATGAATTGGTATATTATTTTAGTTGATACACATCCGATATTGATGGCAATAATTCAATTTGCTATTTTAGGAACTCTTGGTGAATTTGTTGCAAAATGGGTAATTGCAAAAAAAATATTTATCCCATTTCCACTAAAAAATATTTTATGGAAGATGGTTGTTTGGAGTATTCTCGCAGTATTAATTAAAACATCTTTTGTTGGAATTAAGGGGTATATTAATGCTTTGATTGATCACCATTTTTTACCAATAGCTTTTGCAGAAGATGGTATAAAAGTTGTCAGAGCTTTTGGAATTTCTGTATTACTTAATCTACAATTTGGATTATTTTTAGTACTTTTTCATCGAGTATTGGATAATCTTATACTTAAAGATAAAAATTGGGCTGGTTTGGAAAAAGGTTTATTGTCACTTCTTTGGTTTTGGATTCCAGCACACACTGTAACTTTCAGTCTTCCAAAAGTTTATCAAATTGGTTTGGCTGCTGTTTGGTCAGTTTTCCTTGGACTAAT
>JAOZMQ010000478.1 GCA_029934195.1 Candidatus Cloacimonadota bacterium
ATTATTCAGAGGAAGGAATTTATTTTGTAATCTTTTGTAGATGCGTAAATGGTTTCTCAGCAGATGCAATCAAACTATCAGATTGGGCAATAAAAGCTGATACGGAAGAAAAACAAATTGCTGTTTTATCTTATATTTTAAATGGTAAATTAAATACAGAGCTAAAAATAAGTCTTAAAAAAAATTATCAAAAATCATTTTGGCTAAAACAATTGAAAGAAGAAAAATACAGCTCTCCTTTACTTTCAACTTTTTATGACCAAGATGAAATTCTTTCATGTTTAGGATTTACAAAAGAAAGATTTGATTATGAAGAATTAGAAGAAGAGCCTTTTTTTGAACCACAAAGAAAAATAGATTGGCAAGCATTGTTAAAGCATTGGAAAAATAATAAAGAAAATATTATTGATCGATATGAAAATAGAATATATCCGAGTTTCTTTAATAAAAGAATGATAACTGATGATTATGAGAATAAAGAAGTTAGAAAAAATTGGATGATTCTTTTTATTCTTGGTATGACTCATACTTTCGGATTCGATAATTTTAATAGCTATAAAAACTTTATAGGAATATTAGAAAGAAAAAATCTTTTATCTTTTATCGCAAATTATGGTTTGGAAGAAAACAAAAAACCAGAGAAATGGATTGAAGATTATATTGATCAATTTATTGAATCAGAAGTATATGACGAAAAATTCAGGATTTGGATGAACTCATTCAGTGGAATTTATAAAATATCAAAACATTTATCAACATACATTCAGCGATTTTCAGCTGGATTAAAATCTTCTAAAAGACCACTCTTTAAGATACTTAAACCAAAAACAGATTATGAGGTTATTGAAGATATTCCACCAATAAACAGGACACTTAATATGGGTGCAAATTTCATAATAAGAGAACTCGTAAGATTCAATAATGGAGAAGTAGAAAATACAGCAATCTATGAAGAATGTTTTGTTCCTAAAAGGCAAATAAGAAGAATCTGTAATTTGGATATTGAAAAAGGAAGTTTTAACGATTCAAAACATATTTATAACTTTGTTGCTAAAGAGATTGGCGAAGAGAATGTTACATTTGACTTTTGTTTTGATATTGCAATTTCTGATTATTTAAATTAAAATGGAGGGTAATGTGGAATTGAAAAAAGGAAATAGAGTTAAGCATAATATTTATGGTGATGGAATTATTAAATATGTTGATGAGAATACAGCCGGAGTTCGTTTTGATCATTCACTTGAAGAGATTCCATTAAATGAATTGGAATATGTTCTTTCTCTTGAAGATTGTATATCACAAAACTATATTTCTGATACTGGCGAAATCACATTAAAAATGCTTGCTTCTACAATAATTTCTATAAATGATACTTGGGGAATTTTCTCTTTATCTCGAATAGAATTGCTACCGCATCAATTATGGGTATGTAAACGAGTTTTAGAGAGAAAGCCTTTCAGGTGGTTAGTGGCAGATGATGTTGGTCTTGGAAAAACTATCGAAGCCGGTTTGATTTTGTGGCCATTACTTTCCCGAAAAATAGTTAACCGGTTGCTCATTCTTTGTCCATCATCATTGGTTATGCAATGGCAAGAAAGATTGCGTAAAATGTTTGATATTGCTCTTATTCCTTACAATACTTCAATGGATACAAACAGAACTGATTTTTGGAATACTTATGACAAAGTAGTTGCATCTTTTCACACATTGAGATTGGACAATAACGAGAGACACGACCGAATGATAAAAGGTAAAAAATGGGATTTAGTAATTGTTGATGAAGCTCATCATCTCAATGCAATAGAACATAAAGGCGAGACACAAGGTTATAAACTTATTGATAAATTACAAAAAAATGAGTTGATTGATTCCATGTTATTTTTTACCGGCACACCTCATCGAGGCAAAGATTATGGTTTTATTTCTCTTTTACAACTTTTGCGATCAGACCTTTTTAATCCCAAAAAACAATTATCAGGACAACTTGAAAATCTTAATAAAGTTATGATTAGAAATAACAAAGAAAATGTTACAGACATAAACGGGATTAAATTATTTAAAAAGCCCAAAGTAAAGTCAGTTCATTATTCTTATTCAGTTTTAGAAGAAGAATTTTATAATATGATGACAAATTTTATCCTCTCTGGTAAAGCTTATGCTAATTCGTTAAAAACCACATCAGCAAAAAATGCTGTAATGTTAGTATTGATATCACTTCAAAAAATTGCTTCGAGTTCGATTGCCGCAATTCGGAAGGCTTTAAAAAATAGATTGAGAGTAATTCAGACTGAAATAAATCTAAAGAAAAAAGAATCTAAAAAGAGTTTTTCAGCAGAATATAAAAATATTTTTGAAAATGAAACTTCTGATGTCAAAAGGAATTATGAAGAAGAAAAAGCTTCACAATTAATTATTGAATTGATGGAAGATGAAGAAAAAAAAGTAAAAGAATTAGTTGATTATTCAATGCTGATTCAATCTGAAACTCGAATAGAAACAATCATTGATTTGATACTAAAAGACTATCCAGATGAATCTATTCTTTTTTTTACAGAATATAAAGCAACTCAATCCCTTTTAATGTCGGAGTTAATTAATCATTTTGGAGAAAAAAATGTTATTTTTATTAA
>JAOZMQ010000086.1 GCA_029934195.1 Candidatus Cloacimonadota bacterium
GAGAATGTAGTGTTCGGCATGGGAGGTCACTTACTCCAAATAGTAAACAGAGACACCCAACGTTTTGCCTTCAAAGCCAGCGCGACTCAACGTGCTGGAAAATGGCATGATGTTTACAAAGAGCCGAAAGCTACTGAGTTTACAAAGAGTAGCAAGAGAGGTCGCTTAAAACTAATCAAAGACGGAACTGACTACAAAACGGTTAGGTTTGAGGAGTACGGAGAAGACCTTTTGGTGACTGTTTTTGAGAATGGAGCATGTCTAAATCGACAAAGCTGGGATGAAATCCTAGCCTCTGAATTATAGAAGAAGAGTTAAAAGGAGATTACATAATGTCACTACTTACTTTAATGATTGCATCCGGAAAACGCAACAATGACAACGGAAAAGTAAAGCTCTGTCGCTACAACATAAACAATCACGACGTTTATATTGTTTGGGAGTGGAACTCAGCCTATGGTGATATATGTCGCCAATGGTCTATTGATGGAAATGACAAAACAACCGTCGCCGCCAATTACGGAGAAAAAGAAAGAATGCTCCTATGTGACTGCTCAAATGCCTTAGTAGGGGTTCGAGCTTTTGCAAAGGAATCTGTTTCTTACGAATTCCTTTGTAAGCCACTTGGAGTCCCTTTTCTTGAAGATCACAACAAGGTAGGTTATCGCTTAAAATCAGGACCGGACCAAAAATGGTTAGATAACTACGAAATCCCATTAAAACAAAAGGAGAAAAATGAGATTAACTGACAGAATGATGATAAGAAAGGAAGAGTGTAGCAATTACAAGGCTGCATTCTTCCTAGGGAAGACGATAAGGTTGAGTAATGGTGAGGACATTAAAGAACTTAAGTACCCCGAGTTTTATGATGTTTCCCTCGGAACCAAATGCAACGGTGCTTGCCCGGAGTGTTATGCAAGTGCTTCCACCACAGGGGTTTGCTACAGCAATATCCCTCAGAAGATCCATGATTTCTTTGGTCCCATGACTGAGAATCAAAGACCTTTCCAAGTCGCTATCGGCGGCGGCGGAGAGCCAACAATTCACCCAGAGTTCCCAGAGATCCTCAAAGCATTTCATGACCTAGGTATAGTCCCTAACTACACCACAAATGGTCTGAATGTCACAGAGGAGCTTCTAGTAGTTACAGAGGAGTTATGTGGGGGAGTAGCAGTAAGCTGTCATGAGCATTTGAATGCTAAGTGGATAAATGCAGCGAATGCCTACCAAGATAAGTGCCCATCAGTCTCTCTGAATCTTCACCAGATTATCTCTGATGAAGAAAGCGTGAAAACTGCTAGGGATATTTATGAGGCCTTTAAGGCACAGATTGATACTCTAGTACTACTTCCACTCATCAAGATGGGTCGAGCATCTGACGATAAAACCGAAATACCCGAAAAAGCATTAACCGACTGGTTGGACACGGTGTTCGCAGATGGCAAAATAGCCTTTGGTGCCCGCTTCTACGAGTTCTTACTCAAAAGGTCTGGAAAAGACTACGATGTCTCTATGTACCCACCAGAAATCATGAGCAAGTATCTTATCATGAACGATGAGATGCAAATATTCAACAGCAGCTTTGAAGCTGTAAAATAGTAAAGGAGAATAACCATAACAAGATCAGAGATAGCCGAAGGGCTTAAAACTAACCTAGCACAATTCAAAGCACTAACAACTCTACAGCAAGGGATGCTCAGAGAAGCTCTTGAAGGTAGCCACAGCAATGTAGAGCGTTTAACCCCATCAGGGAAATGGCACCCAATACATTGTGACAAGCTGCAAGCCGACAGAAGGTATCGGTTAGTAGAAAGATACAAACCATACAGATGGTCCCAGGCTCAAACAACAAGGAGCACCTCGGATCGACAACCATATCATGAGCCAACATTTGCGAACATCGGAATAGAGTTACGTACCAAGGTAACACCTCTCAGAACCACGAGAGCTTAAGCTTAACACCTAAAAAGGAGAATAGAATATGCCAGTAATAGATAAAGCAATGCCGTCACCAGCCTACCTCAACACGCTAGGGCATGACCCTTACGGGATAGCAGAACAAAGCGACAACCGCCACAATGGTGGAAAGTCAGTTGGAGGTCGCTTTGGTTCAGCCCTAGGAGTAGGATTTGCCATGATGAACGATGACATGAACAGTGACGTGAATAGTAATTATTAACGGAGAAGAGTATGATAAACAGCGAAGAGTTGATAGAGGGCGGGCTTAATGTCCTCTACCAACTAAAAAAGAAAGAGGCTGCATTCTGGAGACTCGAGGAGTTCACGAATGAAATCAGAAGACAGTGGAAGTACGGAGGTAAACCTGAACTTCTGCCAGACGAGGAGTACATAGACTATATCTACCGAAAGCTTCATGAAGTCATGGGGGAGGCTGCAGATGAGTAAAATAATCATAGTATCTATACACAGCTTTGTAGACATTATGACAAATAGCTCCAGTGAGTTGTTTGTGTGTAACACCAACAAGTCTGTTGAGCAGGTTAAAGCCAGCATTGAGGAGATTCTAGAGAAGTACTGGCAGTCAACCAAGCAGCCGAGCCTTGATGTCTGGACGGAGGTGTTTAACCAACCTAAAATCGCCCAAGTGGCGATCACACAAGAGATGATTGAGGAATACAAAGCCCTTGAAGTGTCTGACATTGAGTTCTACGCATGGAGAGACGCGTTACAAGAGAAGGTCGCTGAAGAGCATCCGAACTGGTCGAAATCAGAGATCGTTGACGAAACGTACTTCAAAATGGACTCCAAGAGACTGGAAAGCCACAAAGCGCAACACGCCTATCTAGCATCATTAGATTCAGAGACCGCTTGCTGTCTGGAGTGGGGCAGAACTTGCAATAAGCACGACATTATCTTAGACACCGTCGAAGATAATACGCTGCCCTACGAGGTATTCGAAACGATTGAAGACTTGTTAGGAGCTGCTCGGTGTCATTTAGGGTAACGCACTGGTTTTTGGTCGGAGCTTTTGTGGGCAGTGTACCAGCCTGGCTCACACTCACAAAAGCTCTGGGAGTACTTGAATACTCATCTTGGGCTCAAGTTAACACAATAAGTGCAGCTTGGATCCTCAACGTAGTGGTAGGTGGGTGGGTAGTATCTGTCGTGGCTAAAAAACTAAACGGCTTTCGGAACAAAACAGGAGTAAAAACATGAGACCTATAATCACAAATGAAATGAAGGCCTATTACATGAGTGAATTTCAGACCTACGCTTAAGCCGTACTATTCCGGAAAAGTCACCTAAGTTATGATAGGCTTAAGTATTAAACAAAAAGGATAACGATATGAATCATAATATGAATCATGTAACAACACTAAGAGAACTAGAACAAGCTGCAATCGACTATAGACAAACAGCAGCTAAGAGAATAAAGCTCAATCAAGTCCAACGCAGGACGTTAGTTAAGCAAAACGAAATAGATGGAGTCTTGGCGGATTTCATTAATTATTTTGGGGAGACCCACGGAATTCGTTATGGACTCCACAGAACTCACCTAAAAGGAGGTAAAGTAAGTGCCTCTAAATGAACCCAGAATCTTTAAGTACAAGCCGAAGTGGTTAGGGCTTAAAGAGTTAGAGAAGACAAAAGTATCTGTGTGGTTCAAAACCAAGACAGGTACTATTTGTGTCCCAATGCGGGAGTATCAGAAATGGGAGAAATCTCATAAATTCATACAGAACCTGAATGAAAAGGAGAAAGCATGACATTATACACAACCCCGAACTGTGGACCCTGTAAGATCCTCAAAAATCTACTTAAGGGTAGTAGCGTAAAGGAGGTAGATGTGACTACTGAAGCAGGATTAAAGGAGGCTAATGAGCATAAAGTCAGGACACTACCTACCCTTGTAGTTGACGGAAAACAGGTAACAGGGATACTCAACATCAAAAAGGCATTAACTCTATGAAAACGATAACAATAGTAGTAGCACTGTATCTCACGGGGTGTAACGTGACAGTAGATGGGACTTCAACATACCGAAGTCAACGTCAGGTGACATCCAGATCTGTAGCACACAGACCTCGTGTAACCTACGCACCTCCACGCAGACCAATACATCGACCACCAACAACAGTAATTCACAAAACACACAGAGAGGTAAAGTGTCATAAGAGCTTAAGAAACTCACACAGAAGATGTAGTTGGTAACGTATAGAGGAGCAAAAACAATGGAAGCAGTAGAGTTCAAACTAATGAGTGTAACAAGCAGTGTAATACTCTCTGCAGTACTCGGAGCTCAAAAGTTATTGGGAGTTATTCAATGGTCATAGTGGACCATAACAACACCAATATGGATCACAGTAGCGGTAGTACTCGTAGTAATGCACAAAGAATTAAACAAATAAAAGGAAGAAAATATGAAAGAGTTAATAGAGAATCAAACAGTCGTTGAGTGTAGTAATGGTAACATAGGTATTTTCAGACAGCAGATGTCCAACCAAGTACAAGTAGAGTTAGTGCTTGGAGATACCTCACTTCAATGGGTTGACACAAGGACAATTACGGTCGTAAACGACAGCAGTGCAACATCAATACTAGGGACACTGCACAGACTCAAAACACAGCGTAAACGGGAGACAAGTCCATCAGACGAAACAATCATCTTCGGACGTTCCAAAGACATCTGTGACATAGTTAAAAATAAACTACAAGGACAAGTCACAGACGAAGTACAAAGAGAGTTATGGAACCACACCGAGTACGCCACCCTAGAGTTTCGAGACAATAAGTACCGATGCCTTTCGCTCTGGTCAAACAGGTTAGCAATGATTGAGGGAATCACAGATTTCTTCTCATCAACTGAGCTGATACCAGTTAACCAAGTCACAGATGCAATAATGCAAGCTCTAACACCCCCACCTCCAAGATGCACATGCACACGGTTAGAGGCAATACGCATTCTCTCAAAGACAGTCGCATCTGGAGTCACGGGAGGTTTTTGGATCCCCAGCATTCCAAGCGACGTAGGATTAGAAGTTCGCGAAGATCGAATACACTTCGAGTACTGTCTCGATTGTGGGAAGATTCAAAGTAAGGAGTTCCCTATAGCAACATAAACTCAAACAATAAAAGGAAAAATAATATGAATAAAATAGCAAAAGAAGTACTAGAGAATGTGTACCGAAGGACAACGGTAGTAACCGATCACACTGATAGTATCGGGTACGTTGAGAAGTGCCAGTTCTACACAGGCCAAGACGAATCAGAACACCAAGTCGAATATAGTGTAGAGTGGGTTTTAGGTACAGGAGACAAATCAGCATGGTACTCTCAAGATGAATTAAAAGCTATAGAGCTACCCACATCAAACAACGTACTCGAGAGCCTCACACTACTTGAGTTACACAGGGCTCTAAGAACACTTAGGGATGAGGAGTCTACGCTCATCTTTGGAGAGCCAAAGGCAACTAAAGAGTTTGCGCGAAGCCTAAAAATACCAGACTCCGCACTACCAGTCTTGGGAGCACACCAAGCACTACCACTGAAGTTCTTAGTGTTGAGATTTAGCAAAAGCGGAGCATACCTAGGTTACTTTGATGTGACGAGCATAGAGGAGCTCAGTAACACAGTAGCGTCGAAGTATATAGAATATGAGTGTTACACGCTCACAAATGTACTCGGAGATCTTTACTGGAAAAGACCCCCACAACAAACAGAGCTACAGGAGCCACTACAGGAGCCACTACAGGAGCCACTACAGGAGGAGGAGGAAAAAGCAACAAAAACCCAACACCGCATCGGGGATGGATTTTGGGTAACTGAGTTAGAATAACACCGAAAAATAAATAAAAGGAAAAACAATGAAAGCAGTAAAAATAATCAGCTGGATATTTATGGGAACACCTCTAGTGCTCGCAGGATTTTTTATGACCAGTGTAGGTATGCCAGTACCTGCATCGGATGCATACACACTACCCAGCATATGGGGAAGTATAATAAGCTTTTCGATAGGTTGGCACATATGGTACCTATATGTGTTAAAAGGCACAAATACCCACACAAGGGACTAGCTCAAAAAATAATGAAAACATCAATAGGCACAGGAGAAGAGGCAGGAGCAGTAACTACCCCTGATTACCTCAACTCACACGACGCTTGTCAAGTGGGAATAAACTAATGAGAAATACAACATGGACTAATAAGATGAAGAACCAATTGTACCTCAGAGTCAATGACACAATGTGGAAAGGTTGGGCTCATATAGCAGAGACTATCTCAAAGCAAAACAATGTCTCAGTATCAGCGAGTGCATGCCGCCAAGCATACAACAGACACCACAGTTATTAAGGAGAAATAATGAGAGAGAAGTTAAGAGAGGAGAGCATTACTGAGACCGTAGTAGGTGATGGAACTCCCTCAGAGGAGAAGCAACCCTCAGGCCCTAAGGAATCTGTAATAACGTTCCTTAACGAGCACCCAGAAGCAGTAGACAGTATTGAGAAAGCCCACTATGCTTGGCATGCAGGACACTACCGAGTAGAAGTAGGAAACCACCATTTCTCTGGAGCTCTGCGGTGCTCAAAGTGCGCTTTCTGCGGACGCTCTAGAGAGCAGGTGCGCTATGATGACCTACCAGGAAAGTGCCAAAGTATACCACATGATGCCCACAAAGACATTGCACTCTCAATCCGTGATGAGACGTTACTCTACAAACGGCTTTTAGAGAGAGGTATAACAGAGATCCCTAAATTAGTAGCAAAGCACGGTCTCTCAGCAGAGACACTGTTTCTACTACATGGGACACACGGTTACGATGTAGAGACAGTAGCTGACACCTTGGACCTTTGCATTGACAAAGAAATGGTGAAAGCCTATGAAGCTCTGATGGACATCGAACGAGAGACCTGCCGTAAAAGGCGGAAGAAGGAAATAATAGAAGTGAGAGATAATTAAGGAGAAGTAGACGACTATGAGGAAACGATAGCCATGAAAGTCAGTGAAGCCTTTAGGCTTGGTTGGAGTATGGCTAGAGCCACAAACACAATACTAGGAGAGTAAAGAACAAGGAGTTAGTTGGGCCTTCGGGCCTTACTTCCTCTTTTTTAGCCTACAGAACTCAACCTTGACTATAGAAGACTAAGAAGTTACTATCTAGGGCTTATGACAAGTAAAGATAAACTTAAACAACTCTCTACGTTGGTAGGGTCTAGAGGTAGAGCTGTCAAGTACGGTAGACCTGAGCCAGACAGGGACTACGACCGCACTGTATTCTCCGATGATACTACCGAGAGGGCAGAGGTACTCGCGTTGCTCAAACAACTCGTCAAAGAAGACAGTGACTTCAGGTTTATCGACAGAGGGGTAGGTAACGCTACAGCAGCTAGTGACGCAGAAGACTATAACCTCTACTCAACAGCTAAGAGAGATCAGATCTATAAGGCATGGGAGCTGCAGGAGCAAGGTCTGAGCAAACCAGAGGCTTGGGATATCGTGAATAGGCAGGACTTGGTTAAGAAAGCTGCAAAATGGCGCTCAGGACCTAACCTACTAAAGATATTGGAAAGACTAGGTGTATCTACTGGTGGATCGTTCTCAGGACAGCAGAAGGGAATCACACGTGCAATTGCACTTACCAGAGTTAGAGACGCCTTGAAATTGCCAGAAAGTAGCGGATTACCTAAAGTTATAGATGGTTTAAATTTCAAATCTACACATGAAGCGATACCAAAAGTCCTGATCTCTGGTGATGACTTTAAGGGAACTGTTGACTTTTTATTCAGAGGACACGCGCCAGGAGGGGAGACTTTAAGCGGATATGCTAAGAAGTTTAAAGGAGTACATGCTACACCATTCCTACAAGACGCAGATAAATACGGAGGTGGATCACTAGGGCGAGGTAACTCTTTGGTGTCTGCATTCAAACCTACACAATCTCAAAGGTATAACCCAGACTCACGTACCGAGTTCGGAGAGTTAGGACTTACATTAAAGGAGATAATTAAGTCCAAGATTACTCCAGGGTTTGGGATGGCAGAGACAATTGTAACAACTCCATCAATAGGAACTTATATAACACGCAATCGAGGCCAGTTAATTGCTAAAATCCCTGAGGATACCCAGTGGGGTAAGGTACTGGCGTCATTAGGTCCTATAGACCATTAACCTCTGGAGCTACCCGGCAGGGTGAGGCTCAAGAGACTACTTAAAGCTAAATAAAGATTATGACAAACACTTCAAAAGATAAGGCTGCTTCAAGTCGTTGCAAGGTAAAGGACTACAAGCCCTCGCCGGCTCAGCGTGTCGCGGGGAACTATCCGAAACTATTTTTGACGCCTCAAAAGCTTAAAATTACAGTAGAAAACCCCGCAGGCTCATACAGGGAGGGCTTTGACGGCAGTGGGAAAGCCTGGCGAAACTACCTAAAATACGACTACGGCTTTGTAGCTTCAGGAGCTCTAGGAGCTGATGGAGACAAGGTAGATATCTTCCTAGGGCCTAAAGCTTACTATAGTCCCGTAGTGCATATCGTAGATCAAATTAACTCTGACGGTAGCTTCGATGAGCACAAGTGCATGCTAGGCTGGGATACGCAAGCCGAAGCCCGTAAAGCTTACCTCTCGGCGTATGACAAAGGCTGGAAAGGCTGTGGGGATATAACCACAGTCTCGATGAAAGCTTTCAAGAAGTGGGTGAAATCAGGAGACACCAGCCCCCTCAGCCCCCTAGTCAAGAAAGCTATGGCAACTACTAAAAGCAAAGAGGAGCTTAAGGAGTTATTGTTCCACGGCAGCACATACAAAGCATCAGTTAAACGTATGTTGAAGCGGTTAGTAAGGATGGATGCTAAGGAGCAAGAGCAGTACTTAGACTGGGTAGGCGAGACAAACCCGAAGCTACATGAAGAATTGTTGAGGGACAAAGAGCTACTAAAGCACCAGTTAGCCAAAAGAGCATCTAGATACTCGAAACCGGCCTCCGTGATCCGAGGTCAGTTACGTAACATTCTAAAGAACATCTGGGCTAATACGTCACAGGAGACTGGGTCTCTGTTACGGATGCGAGCAGCCGCTGAGCTAGGGGTACCTGATCATGTATTAGGCAGCAAACTAGTTAACTTTGCATTCAATCCTTTCGCGAAACCCACTGCTGAGATGGAGCATATAATACGGACGATCGCTAAGGGTAGGCACTTTGGGGATATGAACCAGAGGAGATTGTTAAAGACCCACCCTTTTTCGGCAAAAGCCTCTGATGAGCTCGTAGACATAAATGCAGGGACTACACTAGAAGCCATTAAGCAACTTATGGCAGGCAAACGTTCTACGTTTTGGGTAAGTCAAGACCCTAAGAATCGAGCAAACATGTATGCAGCTAACCTGGCAGCACATACGTACAGTCAGCCAGCCATACTAAACGCCAAGATTCAGGCAAAGTACTTACGCTCCCCAGGTACTAATGCAGGATATGAGGCATTACTGACTCCAGACAGCATTAAGCATCTTCGGAATGTTGATATACAAACCCCTGGACATTTAATACAGGATGTACTGCGACAGTACGGCACGCCCTAGCTAACCCAAGCGAAATTAAGCCCGTGACTTTTATAGAGGCTTAAGGCACAGTACCTCTTGAGATATAGAAACCCTAAAGAAAAGAGAAACCATGAGCGTTCATTGCACAGTAACCTTCCACTTAAACAACAAACTCATCAAAGAGCTCCCAGGTAACGCAGGTTGGCATTGGGATGGCACATTTCAGTCAATACTCAAGAACCTAGAGGAGTTAGAAACTATATAGTCAAATATGACTTATAGGTTCTAACTCTAGCCTTGACCCAGGGGTAGCTTTAATAGATACTATGGGTTTTATAAGCAACGAAAGAGCCCA
>JAOZMQ010000479.1 GCA_029934195.1 Candidatus Cloacimonadota bacterium
TTCAATAAGAATTTATTCTTTTAAATCCGGTGCAATCAGTGGCTTTTATCCTTTTTGTTCAAGTAGTAGTTAGTATCTGAACGAAAAAAGATAAGCCACGGATTTACGCAGAGTTACACGGATTTAAGAGAATAAATAATAGACGAAAAATAGTGAGAAATTACAAATATTAGGATGGTTTAAAATTTTTTCTCCATTTTATTCATTATTATTAAAATTTCAATAAGAATTCATTCTTCTAAATCCGGTGCAATCAGTGGCTTTTATCCTTTTTCATTCAAGTAGTAGTTAACAAAACTAACAACACGAACTATTGAGTTGGTTTGTTCGTATGGTTATGTGTTTTATTAGTTGCAAAAAAAAGATTTTTAAGTAAAGAGTACTTGAACGAAAACTAACTTTTTCTGAATTTTCTTTTTTTGTCGCTACTCTGTAGCTTGATTCTCTTTTTTCTTTACCCAACGCTAACGCATTGGACTACAAAGATATCGCTTCTATGAAGCTGAAAAATAAATAATTTCCCAATTAATCTTTTCTTCAAGATCTTCAGTCCTTCTTGGTTAAAAAATCCTTTTCGTTCAGATACTAAATATCTTTCTAATGAAGATATTCAACAAATTTATAGACAAAAAAACTATTTTTCCATTTATAGAAAATGTAATTATTTAAAAATTTACAGGAGAATTGATGAAGAAAATTTTTTGGCTTGCCGGAGAAAATTCCGGTGATTTACATGCTGCAAATATCTTAACCGAGCTTAACAAGAGAAAAATAAAATATCAACATTTTGGTGTTGGTGGCTCCAGAATGGAAAGCAAAGGATTCACTTCATTATTTGAATTTGAGAAATTTTCGGTAATGGGTTTTCTTGAAGTAATTAAACATCTATTTTTCTTTCTTTCCGTTGAAAAAAAAATTAAAGAAATACTGACAAAACAAAAACCATCTCTATTAATTCTAATTGATTATCCCGGATTAAATTTGCGTATTGCCAGAATTGCAACTGAATTAAAAATACCGGTTTTATACTATATTTGTCCACAATTTTGGGCATGGAAAAGTAAAAGAATATTCAAACTTCGAGAATTTACTTCACATGTTGCCTGCATTCTTCCTTTTGAAAAACCTCTTTTGGATCAAATCTCGGTCAATGCTACTTATACCGGACATCCAATTGCTGAAGAAATTTCTATTTCTATTAATAGAGAAGAATTTGCGGTCAAACACCATCTGAATCTACAAAAAAAATGGATAAGTTTCTTTCCCGGAAGTCGTGATATTGAAATAAAAAAATTACTCCCAATTTTTTTAGAAACAATCAAAATGTTTGAAAATCAGGAGTATTTGTTTCTAATATCAAAGACAAAAACTATTGATTCAGTACTTTTTGATAATATTGTCCAGCAATCAAAAGTAAAGAATTTAAAAATTATTGAATCTGATAATTATGAAATGATGAAGTATTCAGATTTTCTTGTTATTACTTCCGGAACAGCAACACTTGAAGCTGCTTTTTTGGAAACTCCACTAATTATAGTTTACAAAACCAGTAAAATTTCCTATTATATTGGGAAAAAACTTGTTAAATTGAAACTTATTGGTTTACCAAATATCATTTTAAACAAACTTGTTGTCCCTGAATTAATTCAAGAAGAAGCGAATCCAAAACGAATTTATTCCGAAATCACTTCATATTTTCAATCTCCAGAAAAAATGATAACCATGAAAAATGAACTTTCCAAAATTCATAATCTACTTGGAAAAAAATCATCTTCCAAAGTCGTTTCAGATTTAATTGAGAAACTTACAAATGAATAAGTTTTTATTTTGGTTGGAAAAATATTTTGCAGCAGGTTTTTATTCTTTATTAGCAATGACTTGGAAATATGAAATACTTTCTTGTGATAAAGAAAAAAAAGGAATTTTTATTATCTGGCATAGAAATATTTTACCTCTCCTTTATACACGAAGAAATGAAAATATCTGTTTAATGATTTCTTCTTCTAAAGATGGAGAACTTATTGCTGGTCCTGCAGAAGTTCTTGGTTATCAAACAGCACGCGGTTCTTCAAGAAGAGGAGCCAGTTCTGCAACAAGAAAAATGGTCAAACTTTCAAGGCAAGGATTTTCGCTCGCTATTACGCCGGATGGTCCCAAAGGTCCTCCTAAAATAATTAAAGAAGGTTTAATTTCACTCGCATATTTTACTAAATTACCAATTTATCCGATTTCTGTTGATGTTGAAAAAGAGTGGATTTTTAATTCTTGGGATAAGTTTCGTTTGCCAAAACCATTCTCCAAAATAAAAATCAAATATGGAAAACCAATTGCAGTAGAGAATAAAGAAAAATTTTCTGAATATTTATCTGAAATACAAACTTCGATGAATGAAATGGATGTTTCAGTCAAGACTTCGGAAGTATGACAAAGTGAATAAGTTTATTAACGAAAAGTTATTTTAAAATAAGAGGGAATATATGAATTTAAATATAAATCAGATAGTCAGACAAGCCGATAGTTTGAGATTAAAACTTTTAGCAATAGTGGGAAAAGATACTTCAAAGCAAAATGAAATAACAGAAACTTTAAATGGTTTTTCAAGAGAAATTTGCAGAGGTGATTTTACAA
>JAOZMQ010000480.1 GCA_029934195.1 Candidatus Cloacimonadota bacterium
AAGCTACAGAGTAGCGACAAAAAAAGAAAATTCAGAAAAAGTTAGTTTTCATTCAAGTACTAATTAAATCATTTTTTTTGTTTTAGCTTGCTCAATTGCATATTAAATATTTAGGAAACAGATTATTTTAAAGAAGAGACTATGTTTTAGAAAATAATTTGTTGACATTAAAGTTCAAGAATAAAAAAAAACATAGAATTATTTACAGATATTAGAATGAGAATGATTTATTAATGTAATTTCGAGTCCTTAATAAATGGTAGATAATTGTCTCTATTCTAAATTTATAGAAATCTGTTTTCTTGATTTTTGTGTCTTTTTATCTGCCTTTATGTTTTTACGTAAACAGGTATTTTATTGCTTTTTTATACTGGACTCATTTATTTATTCGTTAAAAACTTATAAAAAAATATAAAAATAAAGGAATTAAAATGGAAAAAATGTTCAATTCCCTCCACAACTTCGAGGAGACTCGAAAGTTATCCGGTTATTTAAGCCGAAAAGATAGTTCTCCGGATGTTTATGAAAAATTAGGTTTTAAATGTGGTCTTGAAGTTCATCAACAATTAAAAACTCAGGAGAAACTTTTTTGTAGATGTCCGGTTGGTATTTATCAAGATTTTTCAGATTATGATGCAGAAATAATTCGCCATATGCGTCCAACCTTATCAGAAATGGGAACTTATGATGGAACTGCTTTGATGGAATTCAAAACAAAGAAAAACATCAAATATTTGTTAAAGAATGAAACAACTTGTACTTATGAAATCGATGATACGCCTCCATTTCCAATAAATAAAGAAGCTCTTGCGTTTGCAATAGAAATTTCACTCGTACTTGGTTTAAATATTGTAGGAGAATTACATATAACAAGAAAGCAATATCTTGACGGAAGTATTCCTACTGGTTTTCAAAGAACCGCTATAATTGGAATTGAAGGTGAAATTCAGTTAAAAAATAAAAATATTAGCATCATTCAGCTTAGTATTGAAGAAGATTCCTGTAGAGAAGTTTCAGATATTGGACATGAAAGAATCTATACAACCGATAGACTTGGAATTCCATTAATAGAAACTGTTACTTATCCACAAATGTTAACTCCGGATGAAGCGATGGAAGCTGCTCAATATATTAGATTTCTTGGGAGAAGTACTGGGAAAGTTCGTGTTGGAATTGGAGCTGCGAGACAAGATGTAAATGTATCAGTAACTGGTGGAACAAGAGTTGAAATTAAAGGTGTTTCACATATAAAATGGATACCGGAATTAACTCATATCGAAGCTTTTAGACAACATTCATTGTTATTGTTGAAAGATAAGTTAAATAAAAGAATCAAAAATTCAGAAAATTGGAAAATCTCTCATAAAGAGTTGAAATTGGAATTAGAAGAATTTGAAAATGAATTTTTGAAAGATGTTCAAGAATCAAATCAAAAAATTATTGCTATCAATTTACCACAATTTGAAGGTGTTTTGTCTCATTTTACTCAACCAGATCATATGTTTGCCAATGAAATTATGGATAGATTGAAAGTTATTGCTTGTATTGAAAAACCAAATATGATTCACAGTGAAATGATTTCAGATGTAATGAGTGAAAAACTCTTAAAAAAAATCAGAGATGTTTTAAATAGTAAAAATGGAGATGCTCAAATCATTATCAAAGCTGATGAGTTTGATCTTCAAACAGCTCTTGAAACAATTGAAGAAAGATGCAAGATGGCTTTTGATGGAATCCCAAATGAAACAAGAAAATCTTTTGAAAATGGAACAACTATTTTTGAGAGAGTATTGCCCGGAGCCGATAGAATGTATCCAGACACAGATTCTGCACCAATTTCTATTGAAGAAGAATACATTGAAAAACTTGGTAAAAATTTGCCAACTGAAATTCATTTACGTTTAAAACAATTGAGAAAATGGAAAGTTCCAGAAGATGCTTATTTCTATATTTTAAGAAATAATTTGATGCCATTAATTGAATTAATATCTAAAAAATTTGAGATCAAACCAAAATATATTTCCACTCTTATTGCCCATAACTTGAAGCATATTGAAGGACATCTCGATGATTCTGTTGCGTTCAATTTTGAAAAATTAATTGATATTTTTAATTTTTTGAAAGATAGAAAATTGGATAAGGATATTGTAAAGGAAATGTTGCCGATTTGTTTTGAAAACCCAAGTATGGAATTTGAATCAGTATTAAATATTTTGGAATATGAAAACTCATCATTAGAAGATATAAAAAGTGAGGTGAAAGATTTACGGAAAGTTTTTAAAGAGATTCAGATTTCAATAGATCCAAATGCTGAACTTAATTGGATTCTTGGAAGATTGAGAAAATCTGCTATTGGAAATATCCCTTTAAAAGAATTGAAAAAAGAAATAGAAATAATGTTGAAATAATTTTAGGAATATTTAAGAAATTCATAATTAAAATTTGAAAGATAAGAACTTTTTAACCATGAAGGAAATAAAGTTAATGAAGAAAAATTAATTAGTGCTTGAACGGAAAGATAAGCTTCTGATTTACGCAGATTTACACGGATTAAGAAAAGAAATTTTTACCCATGAAGGACTGAAGATTATGAAGAAAAGATTAATTAGGAAATTCTTTCTT
>JAOZMQ010000481.1 GCA_029934195.1 Candidatus Cloacimonadota bacterium
CTAATAGCACTATTATTAACAAGTGAAAAGGATTTTGCTAAGGATTTATTTTTTCTTTTAGATAATTGTTCCAATTCAGATCTTGCAATTATCACTCCGGAATATTTAAAAAACAATATTCAATTTTCACAAGTAGTTAGAGAATTTGAATTTGCAAAAGAATATTCAGATGAAATTTTTCAACATTTTGTTTTACCTTATCGTGTTTCACAGGAGCCTTTAGAAAATTGGAGGGAAGATTTTTTTGCTCAATTATATGATAAAGTAAAGGATATTTCTGATATTGAAAAAGCTGCAATTATTGTTAATCTTTGGGCTTTGGAGCAAATGACTTTCAAGCAAACAAATGGACGTGATCAAGCACCAATAACAACTATAAAAAGAGGTTATGGACGATGTGAAGAAATGATGATTTTATATATTGCAGCAGCGAGAGCTGTTGGTATTCCCGCTCGTACAACAAGTGTTCCGTATTGGAATTTTACTGATAACAATCATGCTTGGGTTGAAATATGGACTCCAGATGGATGGAAATACCTTGGAGAAGCAGAAAATTCTCTTAATAAAGCATGGTTTAGCAAAACTACAGAAAGAGCGACTTTAATTACCTCAAGAGCTTTTGGAAATTTTAAAAGCAAAGATACAATAAAACAAAAAAATAAAGTGACTACAATTAGTTCAATCAGATATTATACAGATTTTGAAAACTGCATTATTTCCGTAAATTCTTCTGATGGAAAACCTGCTACAAACGCAAAAGTTACTTTGTATGCAGCTTCTTATGGAGGGTTGTTTGCTATGACCAAGTTGAGTACAAATTCGCAAGGATTTACAGAAATTCCACTTGGGAAAGGAACTGTTTATGTTACAGCTTACAAAGATAGCTGTTTTGCTAAAGGTATTTTAAATACGATAAATGGATCAACTCTTGATTTAACTTTGGGAAATAATACAACAATTTCAGAAGATTTTATTTTTCAATTTCCCATTAAAAATAGTACAAAAAAAACAATTGCGAAAAGTGAATTACTTGGAAAAGAATTTTATGCTCTACGAGATAGTGCAAATTCCAAACGTAAACAACGACTTGATAATTTAAGGTCTATTGAGAAAATTTTACCATTTTTTGATGATTTCCAAATAACAGAGGAAAAGATAAATAAAAATGAAACTTTTGCCGAACAAATAGATTTATTAGCCGAGAACTCAGATGATTTTCTAACAGTTTTGAAGGCAAATTCACAAGATAAATTAAAAACAAAAATAATTTTCACTATGCTTAAAGAATGGGATATTAAAGACTTAATTGAAATACCTGATTCAACAATGATTCAGTCAATAGTTAATATTTTTGCTGAATGTTATAATTCTCATGATGAAACAATTCCAGACTCAATTTTCTATAAAAACGTTGTAGGATTGACATGGCATTCAGCAAATCCCCCACAAAATGGATGGCAAAAAAATCTAAAAAGTCTTACTGAAAGACTTCATCACAACAAAATTAAAATAAATGTAAAAAATATTTTAGAATGGATTTCTCTCAATTTAAGTGTTGATAAGAATTTCAATTATACATATTTTACAGGAGAATTAAATCCAATTGAAATTATAAATCTTGAACAAATTTCAGATTTTCAGAGAATAAAAGTTCTTAATTCAATGTTAAAATTATCCGGAATTCCGGTACAATGGAAAGGGCGTTTGGAATTTTATGATGGAGAATCATTTTTGCCAGTTGAAAATGAAAATACTGAAGAAAACCCACTAATAGAGGGGAAAACAAAAATTTCCATTTATGTTGATGGAAAACAAGTTAAAGCTGAACCGTGGAATAATTTCCTTCTATCTTCTTTGACTGATGATGGAGTAATTTCAAATTGCTATTTTGATGGGGAAAATGATTCACTTGATTATATTGTAAATTATAAAACGAAAGAAAATAGACCTGTTTATCTTCAATCCTTTATTAGAAATGATAATGGTGATGCTCATTTTAAAATGATAACCTTACAAAATAATGAGGATAAAATAATCCAATTACAAACTCCTTCTGAATATATTGATCTCTCTAATAAATGGCATAAAAAGACTTTGCAATCTTTAAAAAAACTTCTTAAAAATGAGAAAATTCCTCAAATAATTTTTGTTCGTGGTAATGAGATAAATGAACCTCAACAGAGAATGTTAGAACAAATACTTGATAAAAATGAGGATTTTATTCGTGAAAATGTACAAATTATTGTTTATACAGAAAAGAGAAATTCTCATGATTTGAAGTCTTTACCAAAAAACATTGTTAAAAAAAATGGTAAGAAGAGAATCCATAAATCGGAGAGTTTAGATTGGGAAGAATATCCAATTATTTTTCTATTCAATTCCAATAAAGAACTTATTTTTTCTTCAAAAGGTTACAATATGGGAATTTCTGATTTGCTTATTAAAAAAGTTAAGAATTCTAAAAAGTAAATAATTTTTTCAAAATCGTAAAAATAAGAATGCAAAAGGAAAGTAACCTTTGAGATCAAGTATTCTGAATTTATTCTATAAAATATGTGAAATCACTGAATTTTATCTGATTATCAAAAAGGAGTAAAAATGAAAAATTGGCTATGGATT
>JAOZMQ010000482.1:0-273 GCA_029934195.1 Candidatus Cloacimonadota bacterium
CTTTTTTTAAAAAGATAGATGATCCGCCAACATCAAAAATTTGCTCTTTTGCTAAAAATCTAAAACTTGGAAGATTTGAAGTTACTAATCCCCAAGTTACTCCCAATTCATACCATAAATATTCTGGTAAAATTCTGCAAACTTTATCTTTTTTGTAATGCTTTCGTGCTTCGTCCGACCAATTAATAGTTGATGTAACATTTCCAAACCATTTTCTGAATCCCCCTCCTTTTGCATAAAAAAACCATTTTTTTTCGACTCCTGTTTTTTTTG
>JAOZMQ010000482.1:283-2617 GCA_029934195.1 Candidatus Cloacimonadota bacterium
GATTACCTGTTTTTGTCTGACCATCTGAAATAGATAAATCATAAATTTTTTCCCCTAAAGAAAAAGGGGTTATTAATTTTTCACTCACCCAATAAGCAATGGGGCTTCCGGGGATTTTTTTGAAATCTTGTTGGTTGGCAGTGTAGAACCATCCGCAGTTTTTGTTTGAGATGGCTTCGAGGGTTTTATCCTTTTTCAATACAGAAGAACCAAAATCTGTTAATCTTAAATAAACACCTTTTTTATCATTAGATTCTTTTCTTAAACTAAAAGCTGTACTTTGAACAACTTCTCCGCCAATTTCCGGAAAAGTTCTTGGACCTAAATGAAGCATATTATCAATAAAAGATTCATTATTAATTTTTGTTCTCAATTTTTCATAACTGCTTAAAAACATCCAACTATGTTGGTTTATCATTGAGAGAAATCCTTTTTCAATTAGAAATTCAAAACCTCGCTCCATAAAAGTTGCCATTAAATCAGCTTTACTATCTTTATAATTATCTTTCACAAATTTAGAGAGTTGCGGATTCATTCCTTTTCCACCCATATATGGAGGATTTGTAACGACACAAGAATATTTTTTTTGTAAGAAGCTAATTTGTTTGAGAGCAATGAGAAGTTCTTTATAAGTTGCGAGATAAAAAGTATTCATATCCAAATTTGATTTTTCAATTTCTTCAATAATCTCATCAACATTCATTACAGTCGGCTGAATAAGTGATCCAAAAGATTTTGCATTTTTAAAGAGTTCAAGAGTTTCAATCATTTTTTTTCTAACACCTACCGACTGCCAACTACTAACTAATTTAATCTCATCCATAAAAGCATTTAATTCATTTTCGGGAATATCTACATTTTGCATTACAAGAACATTTGGTAAAATCTGTTTTTTAAAGAAGCGTCTGTAATATTGTCTTGCTCGCATCACCAAAGCAAAAGAAGCAAGAGAACCTGCACGGTCATCAATATCAATACCAAACAGGTTTTTTTCTAAAATCAATTGAGGGATTTCGTATTTATCATAACCTTCTTCTTCATAAATTTTGGTCAGTAAATCAAAAGCATAAACAAGAATGTGACCTGAACCACAACAGGGATCAATGAAGGTTATTTCTTCGGGGGAGGATATTTGCAAGAAGTGAGTTGAAGCGGTAGCTTGACTCGCTAATTGCGGTTGAGTAGAACATTCTCGCTTCACATTCTCTTCGTTCATTGCGAAGCAATTTTGTTCAGATTCAATATAATATTCCATTTGTTTTTTCAGTTTTGAATCAGGGAAATTTTCCATCCAAAGTTTTCCGAGCGAGTTTTCTGTCATATATTGCACAATCCAATGCGGAGTAAAAAGCTGAGTTGCAGAAGGAATATTTTCAGCAGTAATTTTTTTATTTTTCTTTAATTCTGTAAAGACTTCATCTTTCTTTTCAGCAATATAAAACTGATAAAGCCAGCCGATAATTTCCACATTTTTACAATCTTCCGCAGACATATTATTTTGAATATCTGCAAGAATAGAATTTTCTGATAAAAGATCGTCAGGCATCAAAAGTTCTGTATAATCTTCAATTTTCTCAAACATAAACGGCATTAAATCGTAATAAAAATTACAACTTGCTTTTATTAAAATCTTAAAAGCTTCTGCTTCGGGATTGTTGGACGGAACTTCATTATCAATATATTTGAGTACAGATTCTTTAATTTCTTCTTCAAATTGAATGGGAAAATTTCCTCGTTTTGCATTACGCAGAATTTCCGGAACTATTTCACTATCAGCAGGAGAGACAATTCTTACTTTCAATTCCAAAAAATTGTTAACATCCATAAAACGGAGAGCAACAAAGCGGTTGAACCAGGTATAAGCAACTTGTTCAATAACTTCATTTTTGGAGCTTTTTTTAATTTTTTGCTCAAGTTCGTTAATCTGTTTTATTTTTCCAAGTAATAATTCGTCTTTCTCTTTGAATTCCAGTAACCAATCAAGTTTATTTGAGACTAAATCTCTGAGCTTGTTTCTGGCTTCTCTGGCAAATGTCTTCAGTTTATTTTTGTTCATTGTTTTATCCTTTTTCGTTCAATTCTCGTGACAGTGTAATGACTATAAATCTTTCTTTTTTTGCCACTGATTTTCACAGATGAACACGGATATTTTTATTTTCAAAACATATCTTTTTAAAATTCTTCTTCTTATCCGTGCCTTTCCGTGTTAATCCGTGGCAACAATCTTTTCTTTCGCCGCAGATTTTCACAGATGAACACGGATATTTTTATTTTCAAAACATATCTTTTTAAAATTCTTCTTCTTATCCGTGTCTTTCTGCGTTAATCCGTGGC
>JAOZMQ010000483.1 GCA_029934195.1 Candidatus Cloacimonadota bacterium
TGTAACCAAGATGGTTACTTTCCCATTTTTTATTTTAGAAATCTATGATTGTAATCGGTTAAAATTGTAACCTTGTTCAAAATTAATAATTGTGGAATCTTCCATTTCATAATTTCTTTTAAGGAATTCCAATCTTCAATACAATTTCCGAAAACAAATCCACGATTTTCAATTTGGACAAATGCAAGATTTTTTATCCACATTCCGGCAGGCATCTGAGAACTTTTAAGATGATACTTTTCTCCATCTTTAATAAGAACAGCTTCTGAAAGAAATTGCTCATAATCAAATTTATGGCTTACTCCATCTTCTGCAATCAGCAAAATCTCCCCACTTAAATTTGGAACATTTTTGATTAATAAATCACGGAAATGATAACCAACACATCGTGTAAAAGGCGTTGGATTCTTTTTTAAGGGCTTCTCTTTTAGAATTATTTCCGCTGTATAAATATATTTTGGACAATCAAATTGATTTTCTTTTTCAGTTTCAATCTTTGCAATTCCTTGAATCCAAAACATATCTCTCATATTTGGTACAATCAATCTTATATTATCAGCATTTAATTTTTTCCCGTTTCTTTGCAAAGCAATAATCGGAAATTCCTTCTCAATTTGTTCTTTGGAAAGGCGTGCCATATAATTATCTGCTGATGAAAATTTTAGATTATCAAAGTCATCTATACTTGTTTTCTTTAGAATTTCTTGAATAGAAATTCCTATCCATTCATCATCTTTAATTTTTCCATCTTTATCTCTTGTAGTCTGAATCTTGATCTGTTCATATTTCTCCATTTCAGAAATTTCCAAATTTATCAAACTTCCATTATTGATAATCTGAATTGAAATTAATGAATTGATTACAAGAAATGACAAAAGTGTAAAAAATGTTTTTTGCACCATTTATCCTCCAAAATAATGTTAAACAAAGTTAAATTTCTTTAATTTTTTTAATAAAAGATATGATAATATTCCACCAAAAATTCCGGAAATTATTGAAGATGAAAGAGCAATTAGCAATGGAATTGTAGCAAGTCTCATTATCAAAACTGTGACAATAAATGTACCTGTAACATTTGCCATTGTAATAATCAATGCTTGAGCTTGAACTGTACTTTTTCTTTTAATAAAAATCGCTATTAGATCAGCAACTACTCCCGGCATTGTGTAACTTATCAATGAAACTGCACCATGATTTCCAAAATATCCGAGAGATAAAACTACAATTGCTTGCACTAAACCAATTATTGTCGCTGTCCCCGGTTTTTTAACAATAGCAATTGATAGTCCTAACCACATCATATAAAGTCCACCGGCAAGTGAACCTCCGGGAATCATCAACGGAACTGATACAAGATGCACTAAAGGTGTGACTATAGGTTTTATCGCCAACTCCATTGCACTAAAAATCGCAATATAAAGCAAATCCTGTGATGTGAATTTACTTAAAAATCTCATTATTCATTAGAAAGTAATTTGATTTTAATTAGATATTTTACACTACCAAGTTTATTCAATTCACTATCAAAGAAAATAATTCTCTCTTTATTTTCCGGCATCCAATACGCAGTTTCAGATTCTATCCAAGTTTTAGTCTCCGAAAAATCGTCATCAGCAGTAAATTCATAATTAAAGTTTTCTGGAGTTTTTGTTATATAATCTGTAATAAATTGTGTAAAACTAATACCTGTATCAGTTTCAGATTCTCCTTCATCATAATACGTAATTTCTTCTGAAGTCAAAGCCCCAGTCTCAAATGAGACAATTGTCCCGTCTAATCTTTCTACATCAATTTTGTGATATAATTTGAAGAATTGAGCATATTTTGTATCATATCCGGTCTCAATTGATTCGTCTGGGAAAAATGTTCTACCCTTTTCAGTAGGAAGAAGATAACCAGTTGAAAATTGAGAATAATTCAAATCTGTATATTCTTGGTTACGTGGAGACCAATTTCCATCTTCATCACTGGAAACCATTTCATAAAGATATTTTTCAGCCTTCAAAACTCCTCTTCCTTCAAAAGAAATAAATTGTTCAAGTGGAAAACCCCAAACAGATTCTCCATTATAATCAACTTCTACAGAATCAAAATCTGTTAGATTTGTTGGTACTGTAAATATAAAATCCGGAGTTGTCGCTAATTCCGGTGGTGTTCCTTCATTGCCTGTAGGGTCTGTTATATTGCCATCCGATTCGCTACATCCAACAAATAGAAGACCGGTTAATATGACAACGAGTGAGATAAAGCTCTTCACGCACTTTGATGATTTTCTCATAATTCCTCCAAAAAATCTTTTTATATTTTTTGAAGACTCGAAAGAATGGTATTATGGTATTTTCTTTCTCGTCTTTCCAAACACGGGAGGCATATTCGTTTCCAAATATACCCATCGATGATGCGTCATGCCAATAGGTTTAGACAACATCATTCGACGATATTTTCAAATCTTTCGAGCTTGTTTTTTTGTCAAGATAAAATGGGTGGCGTGTGTGGGGCGGTTGAACTCAGTTTTTGCAGAGACTTTGGGATTTGTGTGGAAGACCAAAGGATTTTTGTTCTCGCTTCATATCCAATAAAATTCTAAAGATAACCACACTCTTTCACAAACTT
>JAOZMQ010000484.1 GCA_029934195.1 Candidatus Cloacimonadota bacterium
AAGATATAGGAGATAGAATGTTAAAAAAAGAAACAAATGGAAGATCAGAGATAGAAATCAAAAAAGCTGAAAATCAACTAAATTCTAATGATATTTACAAAAAAATATTGAATGATTTAGATGCAATCGTTTATATCGCAGATATGAAAACTTATGAACTTATCTTTGTTAACAGAAAAGCAAAAGAACTATTCGGTGCTGAAATTGGTCAAAAATGTTATAGTAAAATGCAAAACGGTAAAACTGAGCCTTGTAGTTTTTGCACAAATAAAATATTAAATGAAGAGAATTTAGACAAATTTTATATTTGGGAAGATTTTGATAAAAAAAACGGATGCTGGTATGAACGAAGAGACCAAATAATTAAATGGAGTGATGGGCGTATTGTCAGATTAGAAATTGCTTACGACATTACAGAAAAAAAACAAAAAGCAAAAAAACTTAAAGATGCTCTTGTTGATTTAGAAAGTAGCAAAAAATTTGCAAATTCAACTACAGTAGAATCAAATAAAAACACACAACTTCTTAAAAATATTATCAACTTAACACCGGATTGGGTATTTGTAAAAGATACCAATTTCAGATACATTCTTGTGAATGATTCATACGCCAATATGATGGGAAAAACAGAAGCAGACTTTATTGGTAAAGATGATATTGAGATGGGATTTCCTCCTGAATTGGTTTTTGGCAATCCAGACAAGAATATTGTAGGATTCAGAGTTGATGATGCCACAGTTTTGGGCGGACAAAAAATTCATAATCCGCATGATCCTGCACCTGATGCAAATGGAGATTTACATATTTTTGATACCCATAAGATTCCTGTTCGAGATAGTAATAATAAAATTTTTGCATCATTGGGTTTTGCTCACGATGTTACTGAGAGGGAGAGATCAGAAGAAAAGATTAAAAAAATCCTTATAGAGTTAAAAAATTCTAACAAACAATTGGAACAATTTGCTTATGTAGCTTCTCACGATTTAAAAGAACCTTTGCGGATGGTTTCGAGTTTTGTACAATTACTTGAAAAAAGATATAAAGGAAAATTAGATGAAAAAGCTGACAAATACATAAATTATGCTGTAGATGGTGCTTTACGAATGCAGAGATTAATAGACGATTTGTTATCTTATTCCAGAATAAATAATAACAATATTGATTTTAAGCTGATTGATACTAATAAAATATTAAAAAATGTAATTCTTTCAATCAGTAAATTGATTGATGTAAATTCAGCTCAGATAACTTTCGATAATTTACCCAAGATAATTGGTGATGAAACACAGATAGGACGATTATTTCAAAATCTTCTCACAAATGCTATAAAATTTAAAAGAGAAGAAGTTGATCCTAAAGTTCATATTTCAGTAAAAAAAGAAAACTCTAATTATATCTTTTCGGTAAAGGATAATGGAATCGGAATTGATAATGAATACAAAGAAAAGATATTTGTGATATTTCAACGACTACACGGTAAAGGAGAATATGAAGGAACGGGAATTGGTTTATCAGTAGTAAAAAGGATTCTATCTCTTCACAACGGTAAAATTTGGTTTGATTCTGAAATTGGTGATGGTACTACCTTTTATTTTTCGATTCCATATAAAAAAGAGCAATTATATAGATTAGAACAAAATAAGGAGAATTTATGTTAGTAAACTCAGTGGATATTTTATTGGTAGAAGATAATTTGGGAGATATAGAACTTACTCGTGAAGCTCTCAAAGAAAGTAAATTCAATAACAAATTATATGTTGTGAACGATGGTCAGGAAGCTTTAGATTTTCTTTTTAAGAAAGGAGCTTTTTCAAAAGTTATTACTCCTGATTTGATATTACTGGATTTAAATCTTCCTAAAAAAAATGGACACGAAGTATTAAAAGAAATAAAAGAGAATAAAAAACTTCGTAGAATTCCGGTTGTAATGCTTACCACTTCGAAATCCGAGGAAGATGTATTCCGCTCCTATGATTTGCACGCAAATTGTTTTATTACAAAACCGCTTGATTTAAACAGTTTTATTGATATAGTTAAACAACTTGAAAATTTCTGGGTAAGTTTAGTAAAGCTTCCAAATAAAAAATGATTAAGGCTATTATATGAAATTTGAACTAAAAATATTAATTGTAGAAGATAATATTGGAGATGCTGATTTATTAACAGAATATCTTTATGATACAAGATTAAGAAAATCAAAAATCACTCATTCTATAACTCTCAAAGGAGCTATTGAAGAATTAAAAACTAAAGATTTTGATGTGGTTCTTCTTGATTTTGGTTTGCCGGATTCAGAAGGATTGTCCAGTATAAATAGAATTGAAAAAATTAAACCTGATATTCCGGTGATTATCATAACCGGTAATGATGATTTGAAAATAGGAGAAGAATCAATAACTATCGGAGTTCAGGATTATCTTGTAAAAGGAAAATTTGAAAGCGAACTTCTGTTCCGAGTTATTTTATATGCCATTGAAAGGAAAAAGCAAATGGTAATGTTGAAAATTGCAAATCAAAAAATAATACAGCATGAACAGAAACTGAAAGAGCAAAGTGAAGAAAAATATCGAGTAATGATTGAAAACTCCGGTGATGCAATTTTAAT
>JAOZMQ010000485.1 GCA_029934195.1 Candidatus Cloacimonadota bacterium
ACAGAGTATTAGTTGGTGCACAATCAGGAGTAACAAAGAATGTCGCTAATGATAAAAAACTTTGGGGAACACCTGCAATTTCTGCAAATATTCAGAAGAAAATTCTGGTATCGTTACCGTATTTACCAGAAATGAGGAAACAAATAAAAAAACTTCAAAAAAAATAATGAATTACTTAAAAGATAAGGAAGAGTTAATAAAAAATTCATATCTTATTTATCAGTAAAGAATTAAGTTTTTGTTTTCTGTTATAATAACACAGAAGAAATTTATAATTCAAAGCTGATTTTTAAATGTTATTTCGTGACAATGACTAATAATGGAAAAGTAAAAATTTTAAGGTAAGCAAAAGATGAAAGAACTAAAACAAACAATTAAAGGATCAATAAGTTATACTGGAATTGGTTTACATTCTGGAGAAATTACAACAATCACTTTTAAACCTGCCGAAGATGATACCGGTATAATTTTTATTAGAACCGATTTGGAAGGGTCTCCTGAAATTCCAGCCGATATTGATCATGTTATTGATATTTCTCGGGGAACAACTATCGGGATAAAAAAGGCATCAGTTGCTACAATTGAGCATTTGATGGCAGCAATAAAATCATTAAATATTGATAATATTCGTGTTGAGGTTAACGGACCAGAAGTCCCGGTAGCTGATGGAAGTGCTATCATATATTTGAATTTATTGAAACAAGTTGGTGTTGTTAAACAAGAATCAGAAAGAGAATATTTCGAATTTGACGAAGCTATCTCATTTTCTGCTCCTGAAGATAATGTTGATATTGTTATTGTACCCTCAAATGATTTAAAAATTACTTTTATGGTTGATTATCAACAAAAACATCTTGGGACTCAATATACTTGGTTGCCTTCAATGAAGTATTTTGAAAAAGAATTTGCTTCTGCGAGAACTTTTTGTTTTCTACATGAAATTCTTTCTTTAAAGGAAGCAGGTTTGATAAAAGGTGGCTCATTAAAAAATGCTCTTGTTGTATCTGATGAGGAATATAATAAAAAAGAGCTTCACAAATTGAAAGATTTATTTGGTTATGATGAGGAAATTCTAATTGGTAAAAATGGAATTCTTAATAACACAGAATTAAGGTATCCTAACGAGTTTGTTCGCCATAAAGTTGTTGATCTTGTTGGAGATATGGCATTGCTTGGAGTTCCTATTAAAGGCCATATTATTGCTGCTCGTTCTGGTCATAAAACAAATGTTGCCTTAGTAAAAAAACTTCGTCAAATTCATAAGAAGCAAGAATTTCAGAAAATTTATCAGAAGAAAAAATTAAATAATGTTGTTTTTGATATTAATGCAATTCAAAAAATTCTTCCACATAGATATCCTTTTTTACTTGTAGATAAAATAACTGATTTTAATGCTGGTGAAAGTATTACTGGAATAAAAAATGTCACTATAAATGAACCTTTTTTCCAAGGGCATTTTCCAGACCATCCGGTTATGCCCGGAGTTTTAACTGTTGAAGCTATGGCACAAACCGGTGGAATAATGCTTTTGAATTCTTACGATAATCCAGAGGATTATGTTGCTTATTTTGCATCTATTGATAATGTAAAATTTCGTAAACCTGTAATTCCTGGTGATACTTTAAGATTTGAATTAATAGTAAAAAACATGAAACGTTCTATCTGTAAAATGCATGGAGACGCTTATGTTGGTCAGCAGAAAGTTTGTGAAGCTGATTTTATGGCTAAAGTTATAAAAAAATAAATAGGGGATTTCCAATGACAAATATTCATCCTACAGCAATAATTTCACCGGAAGCTATAATCGCCAAAACAGCAAAAATCGGACCTTTTTGTATAGTTGGTCCAGAAGTAAATATTGGAGAAAGAACTCTATTACATTCAAATGTGGTTGTACAAGGGAAAACAACTATCGGAACAGATAACACTATATATCATTCAGCGGTGCTTGGAACTGCTCCACAAGATTTGAAATATGAAAATGAGCCAACAAAATTAATAATTGGCAACAATAATACGATTAGGGAATTTGTAACCATTAATTTGTCTGCTACTCTTGATGAAGATACAACAATTGGAGATAATTGTCTTTTGATGGCTTATGTTCATGTTGCACACAATTGCCATATTGGTAATAATGTTATTGTTGCAAATGCTGTTAATTTTGCCGGACATGTTATTGTCGAAGATTTTGTTTCTATTGGAGGAATGACGGCAGTGCATCAGTTTGTACAAATAGGAACTTATGCTTTTGTAGGCGGAGCTTCCGGTGTAAAAAAAGATATTCCACCTTTTACTCGCGGAGAAGGAATGCCTTATAAAGTTGCCGGTCTTAATAGCACCGGATTACAAAGAAAAGGTTTTACTTTAGAAACAATTGCATCTATAAAAAAGATTTATAAGATTTTTTATCAATCAAAACTAAATGTTACTAATTCACTTATTGTTGCCAGTAATACTCCGGATATAACTCCAGAAGGAAAACAGTTTATTGCTTTTGTAAAAAGGTCAAAACGAGGTATTTGCAGACAAGTTTAGGCTCTTCGCATCTGAACGAAAAGGATTTTTTAACCCTGAAGGACAGAAGATCATGAAGAAAAAA
>JAOZMQ010000087.1 GCA_029934195.1 Candidatus Cloacimonadota bacterium
AGTATCTGACCGAAAAGGAATTTTTTAACCATGAAGAACAGAAGTTCATGAAGAAAGATTAATTGTGAGATTATTTATTTTTCAGCTTCATAGAAGCGACATCTATGTAGTCCAATGCGTTAGCGTTGGGTAAAGAAAAAAGGAAACTTAGAAAAAATTGTAAATACTCCTATCTTTTTCTATTCTTATTTTTTTATAATAAATAGAATTTCATTTTTGGAACAAATATTTCTTTAACTTTTTAATTTTAAGGAGAAATAATGAAAAAACAAATTTTTATTTTTATGCTATTATTAATTAGTACCATCTTATTTGGTAAAAATTATCAAAAAGAAAGTTTTCAAATTAGAACTAACAGAACTGAAGATTTATTATCAGAATCTACAGCTCAAATGTGGAAAAATGGAGAATGGAGTGACTCCTTAAAATATGAATATATTTATGATAATCAAGAGCAGTTAAGTCAAATAGTCACGAGCTATCAGATCGAAAATACTTGGGTTGATTCTTTTATTGTCTCCTATTCTTATGATGAAAATGGAAATGTTACAGAATATGTTGTTGAAAAAAATATTGGCGGAGAATGGGGAAATTATTATAAATATTCATATTTCTATGAAAATGATCTTCTTGATTTATGTGTTTATTATAGTTGGTATCAAGATGATTGGTTAGCACTTAGTCAAGGTACTTATTCTTTTGATGAAAATGAAAATATAGTTGAAGAATTTTGGCAATATTGGCTCGATCCGGAGACTTTAATTAATTTGACTCTCAATATTTATACTTATAATTCTGAAAATTTATTACTTTCCGATACTCAACAATTTTGGAGTGAAGATATTTGGATTGATTCTTACAAATTTGATTACTCATATTATGAAAATGGAAAGTTACAAGAATATATCTATCAAATATTTGACGAAAATTGGAGTAATGTTTATCGCTATTTATATGAATATGATAATTTAGAATTTCTGGAAAAAGCAACTTACTATCTTTGGTCAACTACTTGGTATGAATATTTGTATTCCGAATACATTTTTGATGATAATGATAACATAATTGAAGAGATTTGGAAATTTGAAATTGAAAATGTTATTTACAATTATTCGAGATATTTGAATGAATATTTTACAGAAGACATTTTTTATGGCGATGTTGATTTTAATGGAATAATTCAAGCTTTTGATGCTGCATCAGTTTTACAGTCAACAGTTGGTCTTATTACATTTTCATCAGAACAGGAAATTGTTGCAGATGTTGACGGTAATGGAAATGTTCAGGCTTTTGATGCTTCCTTAATTCTTCAATATGTCATCGGTTTAATTACCGTTTTTCCGGTTGAGGAAGTAGATAGATTTCTTTCACCAATTGCAGAAATAGAAGTCTTGATTAAGGACGATGAATTAGTTTTCTCTACAAAAGAAAATCTATTTGCATTTGAATTAGAAACTAATTTTGACATAAGAAACTTCTATACAAACTTTCCTAATTCACATTTTGAAAACAAGATTGCTCTTGCATCTGAAAAAGAAATAATTGGAGAATTTCTGCGAATTCCAATAACTCATTTGGGGCTGATTAAGGAAAATATCGAAATGGATGTTTTAGTTAATACTACAAATCAAAAAATTAGTTTAAAGAATTCTGTTTTATCAAGAAATGAATTTTTTGGAAATTTTCCTAATCCATTTAATCCTTCAACAACTTTTCAAATGAATTGCGTCCAAGAAACAAAAGTAAAAATAAATATCTATAATTTAAAAGGGAAACTTGTGAAATCTTTAATTAATGGTAATTTCCAAGGATTACAAAATTTTCAATGGAATGGTCTTGATAACAATAACAATCAAGTTTCTACTGGAATATATTTCTACAAAGTCTCATTAAATGAAGAACAAATCACTCGTAAAATGTTAATAATGAAATAGTTATTTGGAGGTAAAATTTGAAAAAAAATATATCAATAGTGTTTTTTCTCATATTCAGTTTCTTTTTATTTGCAAAAGATTTTCAAAAAGAAAGTTATGATATTAGAAATAATCGAACAAATTATTTAACTTCTCAATCAATTTCTCAGATGTGGAAAAATTCAGAATGGACAGATTCTTTAAAGTACGAATACAGCCATAATATTCAAAATAATTTAAGACAGGTTTTAACAAGCTACAAAATAGAAAATACTTGGGTGGATTCATTTAAAACTACATATTTTTATGATGAAAACGAAAATATTTTGGAATATGTTGTTGAAAAAAATGTAAACTCTGCGTGGGAAAACTATTATAAATACTCATATTTTTATGAAAACAATCTTATTGATTTATGTGTTTACTCTTTATGGTATGAGAATGATTGGTTAGCAATAAGTCAAGGTACTTATTCCTTTGATGGAAATGATAATATCATTGAAGAATTCTGGCAGTATTGGGCTGATCCAGAAACTTTAATTGATTGGACTATAAACACTTTTACTTATGATTCTGAGAATTTATTACTTACAAATGATCAACAATTATGGAGTTCAGATAATTGGATAGATTCTTATAGATACGATTATTCCTATTACGAATTTGGGAAAATGGAAGAAAATACTTATCAAGAATATGATGGGGATTGGATAAATATTTATCGCTATGTTTATGAATATGATGATAATGAAAATCTTGAGAAAATAATTTATTATCTTTGGTCAGAAAATTGGTATGAAAACTTATATTCAGAATATGTATATGATGTAAATTTAAATATTCTTGAAGAAATTTGGAAGTACGATATTAATTCTATTACTTATAATTATTCAAAAAATTTGAATGAATATATTGAAGAATCTGAAAAAAGTGATCTCGCAAAAACTCATGAAATAAATATTTCTATTTCTAATCCAAATTTTGAGAATTGCACTATTTCTTTCAATTCAAAAATTGACAGAAGAATTTCAATTGATATTTATAATCTTAAAGGTCAAAAAGTAAAATCTTTTGGTGAATTTCCATCCTCAAAGACATCTCAAATTAATTGGAATCTAAAAAATGAGGACAATCAAAAAGTCTCATCCGGTATTTATTTTTTAAGTATAAAAAATAGAGATTCTGTAGAGGTTAAAAAATTTACTATAATGAAATAATTTTCTATAAAAAAATTATAAGAAGAAATTTTGAATTGTACAAATTTAAAAAATTAGCTTATGTGAGCTTTATTGTCAATAATCAACCTGTAATGATTAATTGCTTAACTGAAAGGAGAAAACATGAATTTGAATAGATTACATTCTTTAGCAATCAGTGAGTCTGGTTTTATTTTTGATCCTACAACGGGAAATTCTTTTACATCAAATGAAACTGGAAAATATATTCTTGACTCACTTATTTCCGGTTTAGATGAAGAAGGAATCATCGATAAAATTTTTCAAGAATTTAGTGCCTCTAAAATTGAAATTGAAAATGATTATAACGATTTTATGCAAAGACTTAGGTTATATCATTTAGTAGAAAATAATTAATTTTATTTTATTATTAATTCAAAATTGTAATAAAATTATTGTGTAAAAATGGAGAAATTATGAATAAAAAATTAACAATAGCAGTTAGTGGAATCAATGCAGTTGACAATCCAGGACCAGGAACTGGAATTATCCGTGCATTGAAGGAAAGTTCTCTTGATGTAAGAACGATTGGACTTGCTTATGACACTCTTGAACCCGGAATTTATCTTGACGATATTGTTGACAAAACTTACATAATGCCATATCCATCTGTATCAAAAGAAATCTTTTTGGAAAGGATTGCTTATATTCATTCAAAGGAAAAAATTGATGTCATAATTTCAGCTCTTGATGCGGAACTCCCCGTATTTATTGATATTAAAAATCAGCTTGAAATTATGGGTATTAAAATGTTAATTCCCAATAAAGAGATGTTCAAAGTTAGAGATAAATCACATCTTAAAAGTTTAGGAGAAAAAATCGGGATTAATATTCCTGAATATAAAATATGTACTTCTTTTGAGGATCTTTATAAAGCAATTGAAATCTTAGATTTTCCGGTAATGATAAAAGGTCCTTTTTATGAAGCAAAAAAAGCTTCATCAATGCTTGAAGCTGAAAAGCAATTCAGGCTTATTTCTGCAAAATGGGGGTTTCCAATAATTGTACAAAAATTCATTGTAGCAGAAGAATACAATGTTGTCGGTTGTGGTATCGGTGATGGCAATAATATCGGGCTTTTTGCGATGAAAAAAATGACTCGAACATCTATTGGAAAAGTATGGAATGCAGTAAGTATAAAAAATGAAAAATTAATTGAGCTAACTAAAAAAATGGTTTCTGAACTGAAATGGTGCGGTGGTTTTGAATTTGAAGTAATGTTTGAACCGGAAGAACAAGAGTTCTATTTGATTGAAATAAACCCACGTTTTCCTGCTTGGGTCTATTTTGCTTCTGCTTGTGGTATCAATCTCCCTGAAAGAATGGTACAATACTTAACCAACATTGAATATGATTCTGATTCAGATTATAAGAGTGGGAAATTAATGATTCGTTATACAACTGAAATTATTAAAGATATATCTGATTTTGAACAAATAACAATTAATGGTGAACTATCAAAACCCAAAATAAAATAGAGGAAATTATGAAAAAAATATATACTAAACCTTTTATAATGAAACAAACTTCAGGTTATATGAATAAGTTTGGTTCTATTTATCAAAAAAATTATCGTTCCAATATTGCGGGAGTTTCTATTGAAGATATTGTAGCAAAAGCAGATTCTCCTGTTTTTGTATTTGATGAAAAAAAAATCAGGCAAACATATCGAAATGCACAAAGAGATTTCTCAAATAGATATCCTAAATTTCAATTTTCGTGGTCGTATAAAACAAATTATCTTGATGCTATTTGTTCCATTTTCCATCAAGAAGGTAGTTTTGCCGAAGTTGTTTCAGAATTTGAATATGAAAAGGCACGAAGAATCGGTGTACCAGGGAACAAAATAATTTATAATGGTCCTTTTAAACCATACAATTCACTTTTGATTGCTTTTAAAGAAAATGCAATGGTTCATATTGATAATTTTGATGAGCTTTATGAAGCTGAAAAAGCTGCACGAGAAATCGGTAAAAAAGTAAAAATAGGAATCAGATTAAATATGGATACCGGAACTTATCCCCAATGGTCACGTTTTGGTTTTAACCTCGAAGATGGTTCTGCGTTAAATGCTGTAAAACGGATTTCAAAAAGTGAATCTTTAATTTTGAATGGTCTTCATGCTCATATTGGCACTTTTATGCTTGAAACTAATGCGTACCAAATGGAAGTCCAAAAAATGATTTCATTTATGAGAGATATTCAGAATAATTACAATTTTCTAATTGAGTATCTTGATTTTGGAGGAGGATTCCCTTCAAAAAATAAACTGAAAGGAACTTATTTACCACCGGAAGTAAGTGTTCCACAAATATCAGAATATATTGAAGCAATTACCGATGTTCTGCTTTCAGAACTAAAACCACAAGAATATCCGATGGTTTATCTTGAAACAGGTCGTGCTTTAATTGATGAAGCTGGTTATTTAATTACAACTATTGAAGGTGTTAAACAACTTCCACATGGTTCAAAGAGTTATATTATTGATGCCGGAGTAAATTTCCTTTATACTTCCACTTGGTACAATTATAAATGCGAGGTTGATCGTTCAGTAAATGGAACTCCTGAAAATACAACTGTTTATGGACCTCTTTGCATGAATATTGATGTTGTTCTTGAAAATGTTTCACTACCTCCACTTACAAAAGGAATGAGATTGATTCTATCTCCAATGGGTGCTTATAATGTAACTCAATGGATGCAATTTATCAGATATCGACCGGCAATTGTTCTTATAACCGAAGACAAGAAAATTGAGATTATCCGAAGAGCTGAAAAACTTGAAGATATTATAACTCCGGAAAGAGTACCGGAACATCTTTCAAAATTTAACTTGTAAATGAACATAATCAAATCTTATCTTAATAATTTACTCTTTAGTTATTCGACTCTCCTTTTTCTGAAGAGTAGATTGTTAGGTCTTATTTTATTGCTGACGACATTTCTAAATCCGACAATTGCGACAACCGGTTTGATTGCTTGGGCAACAACTTTTATTTTTAGCTCCTTTGTTGGATTGAAAAAAAATGATGAAATTGCTTCAATTTTCACCTATAATTCTCTTCTTGTTGGTTTCGGAATTGGGGCTATTTTCAAAATTACTTATTTATCAATTATAATGACAATAGGATCATCGATTCTTACTGTATTGCTAACATATACACTTTTCTCTATTTTTGCAACTTATCTAAAATTACCGGTTTTAAATATACCTTTTGCTTTGGTTAGTATGCTTGTAGCACTTGCTTCTGTACGATATAGTGCACTAATTCTTGATTCTTTTAATTCATTGAATTTCTTAAATCTTAAATTTTTACCTCTTTCTATTCATGGACTTTTGAGCAATATCGGTGTTTTAATTTTTTTACCTTATGATATTCCGGGATTGATTGTCTTAATCTCTCTTTTATTTCTTTCTCGAATTACTTTTGGATTAGCTGTATTTTCATATTTTATTGGAACTTTAATTCTTGCAATATTCAAATCCAGCTTTACTATTGCTTTCTCAGAATTTTATGCATTTAATTTCATTCTTACTGGAATTGCAATTGGAGGGATTTTTCTTATTCCTTCTAAACGTAGTTACATTTTGGCAATGATTGGAGTAATAATTTCTGTTTTCATTCTTGATGCTGTTTCCATTTTTTGGTCTCGATTTGGAATTCCAATTTTTACACTTCCGTTTAATTTGATAGTTCTTTTATTTGTTTATGTTTTAAATTCTCTGGACCACGAAAGAATTAATCGATTGATTAAAGCGACACCAGAAAAAAGTCTTATTCACCATTACAATTTTCAAGAACGATTTGATTTTCTTTTGCCAAAACCCTTTCTTCCTTTTAATGGTTTTTGGAATGTGTATCAAGCTTTTGATGGGGAATGGACACATAAAGGAAAATGGAAATTTGCTTACGATTTTAATATTGTAGATAACGAAACATCATATAAGAATGAGGGTTTATTTCTCGAAGATTATTATTGTTTTAACAAACCAATTGTCTGTCCGATAAGTGGATACGTTGTTGATTGTTTTGATAATTATGAAGATAATCAAATTGGTAATGTTGATAAAATTCATAATTGGGGAAATTTTGTTATTATTTATTCTAATTTTGGTTATTATACTGAAATTTCTCATCTTAAAAAGAAATCTTTAAAAGTAAAAATCGGGGATCAAGTAGAGATTGGACAAATAATAGCTTCTTGTGGAAATTCCGGTTATTCACCTGAACCACATATTCATTTTCAGATTCAATACCTACAAGTTATTGGATCGACATCTTTTAAATTTAAAATTCCAAATGCAATTACAAAGAGTAAAAATTTTGTTAATGATGGAATTCTTAAAAAAAATGATGAAGTGAGTAATTACCATTTTTCAAGGATTCTATACCATAAACTACAATTTATTTTAGATGATATTCTTGTTTATCAAATAAAAAAAGGTGATAAGATACTAAAAAGAATGGTTCTAATTGTAAAAATGGATTTTGACGGTAGTTATTATTTTTGGGAACAAGCTACAAATGCTAAACTCTATTTTGGTACTAAAGACTCTTGTTTTGTTCTTTATACTTTGGAATCTCAAAATAAAACTTACTTGAGTTATATTTTTAAGTCTATTCCAAAAATTCCAATTACGGATCAGGGGGAATTATTTTGGGAAGAAGCACTTCCTTTAAATGTCGTTCCAAATAGAAAACCACTTTGGATTTCTTCTATTGATAAGAAGGCTTTAGTTGCTAAGGGGAAATACCATAAAAAAGATGAAAAAATTTATGGTGAAATTAAAGTTGGAAATTCAATAATTCATACAGAAGCATCAATTAATCAGCAAAAAGGATTCGATTATTTTCGTGTTGAAGAGAATAAAACGGTCATTGAATTTAGTTTAATTGAAAAAAATAATTAAAATATTAAGGAAGAGAAAAAATGGAAAAAGTAAAAATTCTTTTTATCGCTATATTGTTCAGTCTCTCAGTTTTATCAGCAATTTCATACACGGAATTTGTTGATATATATTATGATTATTCTGGATCAAACAGCCAGATCGGTAATTTTTTGAGTATAACAAACTACAAATCTTATGGTGATTATGAAACTTCATATTCGCTTTCTTTAGAAAAGATTATATCTAAAAAAACATATAATCCAGAAACATTTACGTATGACAATATTAAATCAATTATTGTTGATTATGAAGGCTCCGGTTTAATCCGAAAAACAATTAATAAAAAATTTCTATATGAATTAAATTTAAGAACAAGTTATTATGAGAACAATTATTATGACTTTTCCTTTTCAACCGGTTCAATGTTTGGAATAAAAACTAAACTTGGTGATTTCAAATTTAAACCGGTTTATACGAATTTGATTAACATGAATGTTACAGAAGATGTTCAAACTGAAAACAAAAACGATTGTTATCAAATTTCTTTAAATTATTCATTTTTGCGGGAAAAACTAAAAACAGAATTTGAAATTTATCAAGTAAACCGTAATGACGATTATAAAAAAAGAAAGAATAATCAGCTTTATCAAACAAAATTTTCTTATTATTTAGATAATTTTGCTTTTTCTGCAGGCTATAAGTTTGGAAATTCATTTCTCATTTCAACAGGCAACAATAGCTACCTTAATACAACGATAGAAGACATTGAATATTCAATAAATAGTAGTGTTTCTTTTTATATTTATCAAAAAATTAGTGCTACTATAAAATATACTTATTCTGAGTATGAAAGCTATTCTTCAAGAGCGTTTTTATTTGCTCTTACAACATGGTTTTAAAATCAGAAATTCAATGAATTAGAGACAATACTAACACTATTAAAAATATAGGATATAATATGAAAAGGATGTTATTTATTATTTTTGTTATCAGTTCTATCAGTTTATTTTCCGAGTTAAATTTTAAAGACATTAAGAATTCTTACTATGAATCTTATGAACATGAAACAGTTGGAAAATATACAAAAGCCATCAGAGATTTAGAGGATATTTATAATCATTATAAAGAAACTTATACCGTAAATTATCGATTAGGCTGGTTATATTACCTTGAAAAAAATTATGCAAATTCACTTTTACATCTTGAGAAAGCTTTGACCATTGTTCCGTCATCGGTGGAAGTTCTCAATACTATGATGCTTGTTTATTCTGCTCAATTGGATTGGGGGAAAGTGGAAGAGATTGGTTTAACAGCGTTGAAAATCAGTTCTTACGATATTAATGCAAATTATTGGTATTCAATAGCTCTTACAAATCAAAAAAAATATGAAGATGCTGTCAAAATTAATCGAAAAATGTTATCTATCTATCCGGTTTCAATCAATTTTTTGCGACAACTTGGAATTAATCTTTTCTATCTAAGTAAATATAAAGAAGCCTTAAATAATTTGGAAGCTGTAATTATTCTTAATCCGGATGAAAAAATTGGTTTAGACTTTTATAATAGAATTTTAAAAACTGATTGATTAAATAGCATCTGAACGAAAAGGAATTTTTAACCATGAAGAACAGAAGTTCCTGAAGAAAGATTAATCGGAAAATTATTTATTTTTCAGCTTCATAGAAGCGATATCTTTGTAGCCCAATGCGTTAGCGTTGGGTAAAGAAAAAAGAGAA
>JAOZMQ010000486.1 GCA_029934195.1 Candidatus Cloacimonadota bacterium
TTTCTTACTCCCCTTCGTAGGGGTTGGGGGTTATTGTAAGCAAGATGCTTACTTTACTGTTATTTCTTTGCAGCTTCAATTTGCTCTAACGCTTGAACTTCTTTGACGATTTTTCTTGGGTTTCCGTTGGTGAGTTTATGGATTCTTTTACATAATGTTTCCGGTACTGCAAAATCACATAATTCATTGCAAACAAGCGTTGTATCCTCTAAGTTAAGCGGTTTGAAATTATAAAAGAAGTTGCACCGGTCAAAATAGTGAGCATTTGCAAGCATCAATTTCTCTTTGGCATCTTGCATTCCGACCAGGATAATGTCTGTAAAGATTGCATCGTCAACAATGTCTCGAATAGTTCCAAGTAGTTTCTTGCTTGTGAAAGCATAGTCAATTTCATCAATTACGATGGTTATTTTTGCTTCGTTCAAATATGAGATGCATTCTTGAAATATTGCGTCCGATGAACCGCGAGGATGTGCAAGATTAAGATTTAATTTGTAAGAAATCGCCTCTCTTAATCTCAGAATAAAAGTTCTTTGTGTTGTGGAGGAATCCAATTTTAACTGGATATATCCGTTATCAAATGCGAAACTTTGCAAGGTCCGAGTTTTTCCAAGTCCGGGCGGTCCCCAAACAAGAGCTAATCCGACCATCTCTGTCACCGGACGCTTGGAAATATCTGAAACTAATTTCTTTGTTCTTTTTACATTTTCGGTAATTGCGAGTGCATGCTTTTTCATTTTTTTTTCTCCTTTCTTGTTCTTACTCCCCTTCGTAAGGGTTGGTATTGTAAGCAAGATGCTTACTTTACTGTTATTCATTTGTCTGTGTTCTTGTCCGTGAAAGTCTGTGGTTAATCTTTTTGTAAGCAAGATGCTTACTTTACTGTTTCTTACTCCCCTTCGTAGGGGTTGGGGGTCTTGTAAGCAAGATGCTTACTTTACTGTTAATTCAGTCCATAATGTAGTTTTCTTTCTGCTTCAAATTTTTTCAGCAATTCATCAGAGGGATCGATTTCCTTTTTTTCAACTTTCTTTCTTACTAATTTAAAATCTGAATATTTTATTTCTTTTTCTTCCGGCTCCTTTGGTTTCTTTATAAAAGTGTATTGTGAATAATCAATTTTTTCTTCTTCTTCCGGAAGCACCGGACGAGATAAACTCTTTCTTTCAGGGATACTCTCGTCTTTTGGAGTGCCTGTCTTTGGAGTTGTGACATTGAAATCTGGATATTTTTCAAGCTCGTTTAATCGTTCTTGGATAAGTGATTTGTTGTTTCCTGTTGTTTTTGGATCATTCAGCAATTTGACCAGTTTTTTAGATGATAATTGGTTTATGCCGTCAGATTCCAATAAAAGATTCCCTTGAGTTGCCAAAGTTTCCCGACGATAACGGCGATTTGCTTTGATTGCTTCCACACTTTTAAGGTCATCAACATACGAACCTTTTTTGATTTTCACGGCTGGAGATTCCAATTTTCGACCGTCAAGAGTATAAATATTTACTTCTTCGATATTTTTGACATCATATCCGACAATAACTCCTTCACGAAGCACACCAAAAGCCGGATGTTGATATTCCACTTCATCAAATAATTTGATATATCCGTTGCGAGGTTTACGGATAACTTTCCACTCGCAGAATGTAGATAATTCTAATGGAGAAAGCATTTTTGTATAATCACAAAGACTGTCATAAGCTTCTTGAGGTGAAAAACCGCCCTTCTTTTTAGTGTTATTATATTCTTTGATATATGATTCAAGTTCAGCTACAAACCAGTCATATTCGGGGATAAACATTGATTTATCTGCAAGGATTGCTTTGTCAGTACGGTTTAGTTTTTCCGGTGCGTCCATTGGATCCATTCCAACATAAACATCTGCAAATTTTGGACGAGTTTCAAAAGGACGGAAGATTCTATAATGTGCCGGCTCAATTTTCTTTCCTTTGGAATTTCCCGGAGTTACAAACCGGATTTTTTCCACACCGCAGTCAAAAAAGATTCCATTACTACCACGCATTTGAAGTTCAATAGCTTTTTGCTTGAGCTTGATCCGTGATTTTCTTTTTTCATTTTCAACAATATATTTTCCACATAATTCAGCCACATAAAGACTTGCCGGATTGTCCGGTTGCAAAGCTATTGGCGGTGGAACATTCTCTAAAGCATTTTTGAAAGCTGAAACAATTACATCACTTCTTTCTGAAAAACTGATCGAAAATCCGGTAATAAGTTCGGTGCAAACATCAAGAAAATATACAACTATCGGCTTCATCAAATGCCCTTCTTTGTATGGATTTTTTACCTTGATTTTCATTACATACCCGTCATATTGCCAAATATCGCCCGGCAAAGCATCATTGTCACGACTAACAAAAGGCATAAGATTATCCAAAGACTTCTTTCCTTGACCGGCTGCAATAAGAATCCCCTGTTGCTCATAAAATTTGTTGTAAAAATTTAGGAATGTCCGGTAAGATGGCAATTTCACCTCCGAATCTTTGGCAATAAACGCTCTCGAAAGCTGATCATATAAATGGGAAGCTCTTGTTTTAGGTTGCTCAAGAAGCCAAGTCCGTGACATTGAATAAAAAACTTTTG
>JAOZMQ010000088.1 GCA_029934195.1 Candidatus Cloacimonadota bacterium
GTTGGGTAAAGAAAAAAGAGAACTAAGCTACAGAGTAGCAGCAAAAAAAGAAAATTTAGAAAAAGTTAGTTTTCGTTCAGATAGTATTTAAGTTTTATGATGGAAGCCATCAATTCATAATGTTACTGCAAAGTATCTAAGTTCTATAATCTAAAATTTTAAAATAGGATATCGTAAATGAAAAAAGTCAAAACAAAATTGCGAGTGATATTATTTATCTTCATTTTCATAGTTGTAAGTGGTTCTCTTTCTATGAAATTTATAAAAATCTCTGGAAATACTGCTCCAAAAGCAAAAAAAAGAAAATTCTCATTTCAAAAGTACGGGTGCACAATTAATGACAATTATCATTGGTTAAAAGACAAAAGTAGAAATCAAAAGGATGTTTTAAAATATATTGAAGAAGAGAATAATTATACAGCAAAGATGACAAGAAAGAATTCCGACTTACAAGAAGTTCTGTTTCAAGAGATGATTAATAGTAGGAAAGAGGTAGATTCAACTTTACCATACAAAATTGGAAATTATTACTACTACTCCAGAAAAGAAAAAGGAAAGCAATATTCAGTTTTTTGCAGAAAAGAGGAAAGTTTATCCGCTGAAGAAGTTATATATTTTGATATGAACAAAATGGCTGAAGGACATAAATATTATGGTATTGAGGAATTTTCATTAAGTCCGAACCAAGAATTTCTTGCTTTTACTGAAGACACTTCAGGTGATGAATTGTGTACGTTGAAAATACTTAAAATCTCATCCGGTGAGATTTTGAGCGATTCAGCTTATCCTGCATCCAGTGTAGAATGGGCAAATGATAATAAAACAATTTTTTATGGTACTGTAAATAAGGCGAATAGAACAGATAAAATTTTTAGACATAAGCTCGGAGATAAAACAGAAAATGATAAATTGATATTCCATGAAAAAGATGGTCGTTTTTATGCTTGGATTTCTCATACAAAAAACCTTAAATACCTTCTAATTGGAGTTTCAAGTAGTACTACATCTGAAGTGTATTTTTTAAAAAGAGATAATCCTTTGGGAGAATTTAAGCTTTTTTGCGAAAGACAACAAGGTGTTGAATATGAAATCTATCAAAGAGGGAAATATTTCTTTATCGAAACAAATGAAAATGCTGAAAATAAAAAAATTATGATTACTCCTATTCAAAATTATCAAAAGGAGAATTGGCAAGAATTTATTCCGGAACAAGAAAATGTCACAATTAGTTTTTCTTTATTTAAAGATTTTTATTTCGTTAATGAACGTAAAAATGGTGTTGATGGTGGCAGAATTATAAATTTCAATACAAGTCGTGAAATTAAAGATCCTCTTCTTTACAAAGAAAAATCTATTGAAAGAAGAATAACTTTTTCAGAATCTTCGTACTCTTTTTATACCATGGATAATTATGAATTTGACACTCAATTTCTTCGGTATGGTTATGAATCTTTGGTTACCCCTTATACCATTTTTGACTATGACATAAATTCCGGAAAATCTATTGTAAGAAAAGAAGATGAAATTCTTGGAGATTTTGATAGGAATAATTATTTTTCAGAAAGAATTTTTGCTCAAGCGGAAGATGGTACTAAAATCCCAATTTCTTTGGTATATAGAAAAGATTCTTTTAAAAAAGATGGAAGTTGCAATTTGCTTCTCGAAGGATATGGTGCTTATGGAACTATTAGTGATCCTTATTTTTCTACATCAAGAAACACACTTCTTGATCGAGGAATAGTCTATGCTATTGCTCATATTCGAGGCGGTGGAGAAATGGGGGAAAAATGGTATAAACATGGCAAAATGTTTGAGAAAAAAAATACGTTTACGGATTTTATCTCCTGTTCAGAATTTCTTATCAATGAAAAATATACAAGTAGTTCTAACCTTGCTATCGCTGGCGGAAGTGCAGGTGGATTATTAATGGGAGCTGTAGTAAATTTGAGACCGGATTTGTTTGAGGTTGTTCTTGCTGATGTTCCTTTTGTGGACGTTCTTGAAACCATGCTTGATTCAACTTTATCCGCCACAATGACAGAATATGAAGAATGGGGTAATCCAAATAAGGAAAAATATTTCAATTATATAAAATCATATTGTCCTTATCAAAATGTTCAGAAACAGGATTATCCGAATATGTTGATCACAGGCGGATTTTATGACCCTCGTGTAAATTATTGGGAACCTACAAAATGGACTGCAAAACTTCGCGAGTTTAACACAAGCGATAATATAATATTATTAAAAATTAATATGTCCGGTCATGGTGGAGCCTCCGGTCGATATGATTATTATCAGGAACTCGCTTTTCAATATGCTTTTTTATTGAATATTTTAAATTGAAGTTATTAAAATTGATTGATCTTTTTTGTCATTTGACGGTTGATTTATCAATAGAAATCAAATAAAATCATAATTCGGATCTGAACAAGAAGGATTTTTAACCATGAAGAGCTGAAGTTCATGAAGAAGAGATTATTTCTCTCTCTTCGAAGGAACGACTTCTTTGTAGCCCAATGCTTTAGGTTTAAGTAAAAATGATAAAGAGAATTATGAGGTCAGGAGTTCTGAATTTATATAAAAATGTAAATACTTTCTTAATTATAACGACTTGGAGGGGAATCAATGAAAGGGACAGGAAAAATCATTATAACCGATATTGGCAGTACAACCACTAAAGCTATTTTGTTGACTATTTTAGAGAAATCTTATGAGATTAAAGGAATTTTTCATTCTGCCACTACAGTTGAAAAACCAATTGAGGATGTAAAAATTGGCGTTTTTCGTGCAATTAAGGGTTTGGAAAAAGAATCCGGTATTTCACTTATGAAAGAAAATTCTACACCAAAAAAGATTCTATTTCAAAAAGATACAAAATATCTGACAACAAGTTCTGCCGGAGGTGGATTACAAATCCTTGTTATTGGTTTAACAGTTTTCGATTCTGCAAGCAGTGCCAAAAGAGCAGCTTATGGAGCCGGAGGCGTTATCCTCGATACATTTGCGATCAATGATATGCGTACAGCTGTAGAACAAATGCGAACAATGAAGATCTTGCACCCTGATATAATTCTTTTTTCCGGTGGAGTAGATGGTGGAGCTATTGGAACACTTATCAGATTAGGAGAAACTTTATCAATTGCTAATCCAGATGCAAAATTTAGTAAATCACTGATACCACTGGTTTTTGCCGGAAATCAAGATGCTATTCCATTTATCAAAAGTATGTTTTCAAAACAGTTTGATCTTTCTATCGTTCCAAATCTTCGTCCAGAGCTTGATAGAGAAAATCTTGAACCAGCACGAGAAAAAATACATCAACTTTTTATGGATAATGTAATGGAACAAGCTCCGGGTTATAGTCAGGTAAAAAACCTTGTTTCAGATGACATCATTCCTACTCCTATGGGAGTTATTAAATCCTTACAAATGATCAGCGACAATCTCCAGTCAAATATTATGAGTGTTGATATTGGTGGGGCTACAACTGATATTTTTTCAAATATCAATGGTGTTTATTACCGCACAGTAAGTGCAAATTATGGAATGAGTTATAGTATCTCCAATGTAATGCTTGATACCGGATTTGAAAATATTAGGAAACAATTACCGGAATCTGTTTCAGATGACTATATTAGGAATTACATTTCCAACAAAATGCTTTATCCAACTTTCAATCCTATTGATTTTTTGCAGAAAAAAATAGAACACATCGTTGCAGCGGAAGCAATTATAATGTCCAAAAAACATCATCTCGAAATGAACTTCAATGCACATAAAATGGGTTTTCTTGATAAACTAAAAAAGAATATTGATCGAGATAGATTTTTAGATATTATGTATTATGATAAAAGAGAAAAAGCAAAACAATTCCATTTCAAAGATATTGATATTATGATTGGAGCCGGTGGAGTTATTACAAATGTCGATTCACCACAAGAAGCTGCTGAAATAATTAATAATGGTTTAAAACCAAAAGGAATTACAGAAATTTGGCGAGATAAAAAATTCATTTCACCACATCTTGGAAAACTCAGTCAAATCATGCCGGAAGTTGCAAATGATTTACTTCATAATATTTGCTTTGAGAAGCTTGCGATTGTAATTTCTCCGAAAATTAATAAAAAATTTAAAGCTGATAAAACAATAATGTATCTTGAGATTTATGATGGAAATAATACAGAAAATCTGAAAATAAAAGTTAATCAATATTATTTTATTGCTCAAAAAAATAAGAAAATTAGGAAAATTAAAATTGTCTTAGAAAAACATGTTTTGCTACAATCGAATGCAAGTGAGTATTTTGTACATTCAGATTTACCAATAATTATTGATACAAGAATTTCAAATTTTTTACAAGATTCTTTCTCTGATTTAACCAATATTGTAACGATAGAAAATACTTTTTCCAACTTATTCACAAAAGAAAAGCCCATACTAAACACACATTTATTGAAAGTTTCACTTCCTTACAATGGTGATATTCTCGTAAATGAAGGTCAATTTGTAACTCCTAAAACAATGATTGGAGAGAATAGATTTAGTCCGCCCCGTTTATATATAGTTTCTCTTTTCAAAGAACATGAAATTACTCTTACTCCGGAAATGGTTCAAAATAGTCTTTTGATAAAAGAAGGTGATGAAGTTAAAAACGGACAAAATCTTTTGAAAATTGAGACCGGTTCAACTCTTGAGAAATTAACAGGGACAATAAAAACCGTATGTTCACCAGTTAGGGGACGAGTGGAAAAAATAGAAATTCCTACTGGAATCATTATTTTGCGTGAAATTCAAGATTATTCATCCAAACCGATAAGTATTAATATTGCTGAGAAATTGGGAATAAAACCAAAACATATCAAAGGTTATTTGAAAAAAAGGTTAGGTGAATTTATTTATAAAGGAGAAACTGTTGCTGCACGAATAGATCAATTAATAACAAGAGTTATTCGGGCATCGGCAACCGGAACACTTATTGATATTGATAGTAAAAAAGGGGAAATCACTATCCAATATAAAAAGAAACCTATTCAAAAATTTGCAAATATTTATGGAAAAGTCAAAAGTATCTCTGAAAAGGAATCTGTAGAAATTGAATATGTCGGTTACGAATTTCATGGAATTATTGGTTTTGGCGGTGAAGCAAGTGGAAATATTTGTAATTATAATGAGGAACTTACTTCCGGGGATTTAAAAAATAAAATTATAATTATTGATAGAAAAATTGATTTCCTTTTATTGGATAAGTTGGCAAAAGCAAAAGTAAATGGTGTTATTGCAGCCTCAATTGATAATAAGGAATTGATTAAATTTATTAATGAAGAAATCGGAGTTGCCCTTACAGGACAAGAAAAAATCCCATTCCCTTTCATAATTACAGAAGCTTTTGGGAATTTCAAAATGGAAAAATTCTATAATAATTTTTTTAACGAGCATGAAAATTATCATTGCTATCTTAATGGACATACACAAATTCGTGCTGGGGTTACTCGCCCAAAAATTATCGTAATTGAAAATGGAGAGAACTGATTTGATAAAATAACCGCTTTTAAGATTCCATTCTGTAATATAAGGAATATTAACCATGAAGAAATGAAGAACAGGAAGAGAAGAACACCATTTCTTTGCAATATAAGAATTTCAAATTGATTTCTTTCATTAACTTCGCCCTCTTCATGGTTATAGAATTAGATTTCCATTCAAGAATTACATAGATTTTTTTAACGATAGTTTCTAAGTTTAAGTCGAATTCTAATTTCTCACAAAAAAAACTTTACAATATTTAATAGTTTTAAAATCTAATTTATTCTAATAAATGAAACTTTGTCTTTTCATTTTGATAGAAGTCACCTTATTCTTTAATATTTGGGAATTTCTTTTTAATGCCTTTCGTGGTTACGAATCTTTTTTAAGTAGCTCAAAATATAATGTCTAATCTTTTTGCGATTATTAACCTTGTTTGTCGATAAAATTGAAAAGGAAATAAATATGCTGAGAAAATATTTTATAATATTATTACTCATTTTCATTGGTTTTTTATATTCTCAAACATCAGAGATTGATTCCCTGCATAATAAATTATCAACAAGTGTTTCTAACAATAGATTTGAAATTTTATATAAATTATCGCAAGCTTATAACACTATTTCTATGGATTTGAGTTTAGAATATGCAAAAAAAGCCCTTGCTCAGGCACAGCAAAATAAAAATAAAAAAAATCAAGCACAAGCTTTAATGGAAATTGGTGAAATTTATTTAGAAGTTGGTATTTACGAACAGGCTTTAAACAATTGTATTCAATCTTTGGGATTTTATGAGCAATTTGAGGATAAAAAAAATATCGCGAATATCCTAAGTAATATTGGGAATATTTATTTAAGACTCAAGCAATATGATTCCAGTAAATTATATTTTCTTCAAGCAAAAACAATTTACAAGGAGATTAAGAACTTAAAAGGTGAACTACAGGTTCAAATAAATCTTGCCTCGTTATTTACAGTACAAGGAAAATATGATAATGCTCTATTAGAATATCAAAAAGTATTAGAATTAAGTAAAGAATTAAATAATCTTCAATATCAGGCAGTGATTTTAAATAATATTGGAATAATACACAAAACCTTAGATCAAAAAAAACTTGCTTTAGAGTATTTCAACAATTCACTTGAGGTAAAAAAACAAATTGGAGATGAAGTCGGTATTGCTACTTCATTACTAAATTTAGGTAATTATTATCGAAATTTAGGGTTACTTGATAAAGCTTTAGAGATTTACAATAGAGGAAAAGAAATCTCTAAGAAATTAGATCTAAAAGATCATATTATGAGAATTTCCTATGGTGAATATAAATGTTATAAAGTGAGTAATAATAGTAAAAAAGCACTATCAAGTTTTTTAGAATATTCTGTTATTAAGGATAGTCTGATCTCTTTTGAAACAAATAAAAAAATTGCTGAAATTAAAATAAAATTTGAATCTGAAAAAAAAGAAAAGCAGATTGAACTTCTTAAGAAATCAAATAAAATTAAGGAGTTATCGCTTCAGCGTAAAAGAATGCAGATTATTATGATCTTGGTAGTTTTGTTTATGGTTATTTTTATCTTCATAATTTTAAATAATAAATACAAAATGGAACAAAAATTAAATACACTTTTAGGAGGAAAAAATAATGAACTCAGGCAATCAAATATCTCTCTTAAAAATTCTGAAATTTCTTTAATGAAAACTAACTCAACTAAAGATAAATTTTTCACAATTATTGCTCATGACTTAAAAGATCCATTTTATTCATTAATGAAATATTGTGAAATTTTTTATGAATTATTTGATTCACTGAACGAAAAAGATAAAAAACAATATATAAAAGATATTATTTTATTAACTAATAATATCTTAAAATTACTTGAAAATTTATTAGTATGGACAAAAAGTCAAACTGGAAATTTAAAATTTGAACCTGATATTCTTGATTTAAATTCTGCAGTTGAGGTTGTAATACAAAATTTAGAAACTGAGGCTAAAAAGAAAGAAATTTCTATCAAATTCAATAAGAAAAACGGTCAATTTATTTTTGCAGATACTGAGATGATCGTTACCGTCATCAGAAATTTAGTATATAATTCTATAAAATTTACACCACGAACAGGAAAAATTGAAATCTCTTTTCTGAATGAGAAAGACAAAATATCTTTGATAATAAAAGATAATGGTATTGGTCTCAGTAAAGAAAATCAAATCAAAGTTTTTCAAATTGAAGAAAATTTTAAAACCGAAGGAACCGAACAAGAAACAGGAACAGGTCTTGGACTATTAATTTGTAAAGAATTTGTTAAAAAAAATAATGGTGAAATCTCCATAGAAAGTAGTCTTGGAAAAGGAAGTATTTTCACATTAACATTTAATAAATATAACGTTTAAATAGTTGAAGTAATGTATTTCCATAAAAAAAAATTCCAAAAATTTGAAAGTAATAAAAAAATAAAAGTCCTTTTGGATTTAATATCGCAAATCGAAAAAGAATGGAATAATCTTGATTTACGAGAGAAAAGTTATAATAATTTATTAGAATTAGCAAAAGTCTTTTGTGATGAATTTCCTGATAAAATCTTATTCCATAGCATAAAACTAAAACAAACCAAAAAAGAATTTATTGAAATGATTGTTCCAATTGAAAGGGAATTTTCTCATAAAATATTGAAAGATGAGCATTTTATAATTTTGAAAAAAGATGGTGAGAGAACAAAGATTAGAAAGAATCCAATCTTCCTTATTTTGAATAATTTAAGATCAACTTTCAATATTGGATCTATTATTAGAACTTCAGAATGTTTTGGAATTTATAAAATCTTTTTCTGTGGTTATACGGCAACTCCAAATCATCCAAAAGTAAAAAAAATTTCGATGGGAACATATTCACAAATTGAGTGGGAGTATGTTGAGAAGATTGAAGATGTTATTTCCCGAATGAAAAAGAAAAAAATTGAAATCATTGCTTTAGAAACTACTACCGATGCTGAGAATCTTTCCAATTTCATTATTCCAAAACCAGTTTGCTTAATTCTTGGAAATGAAGCTTTGGGGATTAATGCTAAAGTCTTGAAAATGGCTGATAGAATTGTTCAAATTCCTCTTTATGGTTGGAAAAATTCATTGAATGTTGCCAATGCATTTTCTATTGTAGCTTATGAATGTATAAGGCAATGGAATATTAGCGAGAAATAAGCTGATTTTAACCGCAGAGCTGTGAAATCTTTGTAGCACAATGCCGTTAAGCAGTGGGTAAAGAAAATAGAGAATTATGAGGTCAGGAATTCTGAAATTAATCTCTTATTAAAAAGGAGTTTTATATGAATCGAGAAGAAGGAATGATAATTTTGCAAAAAAATCTTCCAAATGATAGTTTAATTAAACATTGTATTGCTGTTGGTGCCGTAATGGAAGAGTTAGCCGTTCATTTTGGTGAAGATAAAGAAAAATGGTTTCTCGCTGGATTGCTTCATGATATTGATTATGAGATAACTAAAACAAAACCAGAAAAACATGGAATCATTGCTATGGAAATTCTTGCAGATTGTAAATTAAGTAATGATATTTTGCAAGCCATAAAAGCTCATAGCGGAAATTTCCCTGCTGAAACTTTGTTTGATAAAGCACTTTTAATTGCGGATCCTATTACTGGTTTAATAACTGCATCTGCTTTAATAAATCCTGCAAAAAAAGTTAGTGCTGTTAAGTTAAAATCTCTAAAGAAAAAATTCAAAAATAAGAAATTTGCTGCCGGAGCCAATAGAGAACAAATTGCTGATTGTGAAAAAATTGGTCTCCAATTAAATGATTTTCTCGAATTATCTTTGAAGGCAATGGTTGCTTATCAAGATCAATTGGGATTAGGTGACTGATTCTTTATTTGAGTCTTTTTTTGTTGTACAATTTTCTTGAATTTATTACCATCTCTCTCAATTAATTTGTAGCGTAAAAGGCTATTTGCAACTAATTTTGTGAAGTATTTTACTGATTGAAAATGACATTCATCAGGAAAACTCTTTTTCATTTCCTGACGTGAAGTACTATCAATAATTTCTTCTATAGCTTCTAATGAAAAAGAAGATTTTCCTAATTTTTGAATGATTTTTCTTTCGATTGGTCTCATTTTATCTCCTAAATCTCTGTCAAAAAAGAACATTTACTTGATCAGCAAGTAAAGACGTTTTTTGTTCAGATACTATTTAGTACTTGAACGAAAA
>JAOZMQ010000487.1 GCA_029934195.1 Candidatus Cloacimonadota bacterium
GTTGCCAAAACTGTACCAGTTTTTATTTCCATCTACAGTAGGGGAGATTAAGAGGGGTTTTCAAGCTTGACTTGACATTAGTATCTCTCATAAATTAGTATCTGAACGAAAAGGATTTCAGAAAAATAGTTTCTTTTAAAGAATAAAATTTCTATTGCCAATTTTCTAAGATGGAATTTTATGACAGAAATTCAACGAGATTTTCTTAATATTCATTATCATTTTTTGGTACTGATATTGCTTTATCTTATTTTCTTATGTAAAAAAGTATTATTTGTATTTTCAGGGAAGAAAAAAATTACAATAAAATCCACATATTTCGGATTTTTATCTTCCCGAAAGATGTGGATTTTTTTGAGGAGAAAAAAAATGAAAGATTTGAAAAACGCTAAAATCTTAGTCATTGGTGGAGCTGGTTTTATCGGTTCACACCTTGTAAAAAAAATTTTAGAAGAAGATGTCTCAAAAGTAGTAATTTATGATAATTTTGCTCGTGGAAAAATAGAGAATATTAAAGAATCTTTAAAAGATGACCGCTGTAATATTTTCCCTCTTGGTGGAGATATCCGTGACATTGATATTCTAAATGAAGCAATGAAAGGAATTGATTATGTTTTTCATCTTGCTGCAATGTGGTTACTTCATTGTAAAGATTTTCCACGAACAGCTTTTCATGTTAATATTGAAGGTACATTTAACGTTTTAGAAGCTTGTGTGAAAAATAATGTTAAAAAGCTGATATATTCTTCTTCTGCTTCTGTTTATGGAGATGCAGTCGAAATTCCCATGACCGAAGAACATCCATTCAACAATAAAAATTTTTATGGTTCTACAAAAATTGCAGGTGAAGCAATGTGTACTGCTTTTAATGACCGTTATGGTTTATCAATTATAGGCTTACGATATATGAATGTATATGGTCCAGGTCAGGATCAACATGCTGTATATAGCGGAGTTGTTCCAATTATGCTCAATAAAATTTCTAAAGGTGAAGAACCAAATATTAATGGAGATGGTAGTCAAGCCTATGATTTTATTTATGTAGAAGATATTGCACTTGCCAATATTGCTGCTTTGAAGTCAAAAATTACTTGGGGATTTTATAATGCTGGAACAGAAATACAGACAACTATTAAAGAGCTTTGCAACAAAATTCTAAAACTAAAAAAATCAGAGCTAAAAGTAAATTATAATCCATATTCAAAAGATGATGCTCGTCAATTTGTTCAAAATAGAATCGGCTCTCGGGCAAAAGCTGAGAATGAGATAAATTTTAAATACAAGTATAATTTAGAAGAAGGATTGAAAAAATTGATTCAATGGAGAATCAAGATGGGAATTGATAAAAAATGAAACTACCAATCACAAAACCTTATTTCACAGAAGAAGAGTTCCAAATCATTCAAGAGCCACTAAAATCCGGATGGGTTGTACAAGGTCCATTTGTTAAGAAATTTGAAAAAGCCATAGCTGATTTTACCGGTGCAAAGTTTGGTATTGCTGTAAATTCATGTACTTCCGGTCAATTCTTAATGTCACAAATTATTGGATTACAATCTGGTGATGAAGTCATTGTTCCATCATTTACTTGGATTTCAACTGCTAATTCTATCGAATTTTTGGGAGCTAAAGCTGTGTTTTGTGATATAAACATTGAGACTTTTAACATTGATATTGATAGAATTGAAGATTTAATAAATGAAAGAACTAAAGCAATATATCCCGTAAATTTATTTGGTTTACCTTCTGAAATGGAGAAAATATTAGAAATAGCCGGTAAATATAATTTAAGAGTTATTGAGGATTCTGCTTGTGGATTAGGAGGGTTTATCAATGGTAAACATTGCGGAACATTTGGAGATGCCGGAATTTTTTCTTTTCATCCGAGAAAATCTATAACTTGTGGTGAAGGTGGAATGATAATTACCAATAATCCCCAAATTGCTAAAAATGCAAAAAGCCTAAGAGACCATGGAGCTATCAAATCTGATTTTGAAAGACATTCTGCAAATGGTGGATTTTTGCTTACCGAATATCCTAATCTCGGTTATAATTATAGACTGACAGATATTCAAGGGGCTTTGGGATTTGCTCAATCAAAAAAAATTGATTGGATTTTTGATAAAAAACAAAAATTAGCAGATAAATTTACCAATAAATTAAAAAAAATCAATTGGTTAAGAGCACCACAAACTCCACGAAATTTTAAACATGGCTATCAAACCTATTGTTGTTTGTTTAAACCAAATGAAACTCTAAATGCAATTCAAAATTTAGATATTGGAAAAATTGATTCATTGCATAATGAAAGAAATGTAATTATGGCAGATTTAGAAAAGAGTGGAATAGCTACAAGACAAGGAACACATGCTGTTCACATTCAAAAATTATATCAAAAAAAATATCATTTAAGAAAAGAAGATTTTATCAATTCCTATGCTGCTGATAGATTAACTTTAGCACTACCATTTTACCCACAAATGACAGATGAAGAAATTGAATATTTATTTGAGAATTTATTAAAGTACTAAACAAAACAATGGATAAAACTATGAAAAAATTACCACTTGGAATAAGTGATTTCAAAACATTGT
>JAOZMQ010000488.1 GCA_029934195.1 Candidatus Cloacimonadota bacterium
ACAACTCATTACCTGCAATTGCTTCTCTTCATTATGCATTATAAATTTTAAATGAAGAAAAAACTTCTGAAACGAAAAAAGATATTGCCAATAAAATGATTTTTTTTTTGATACACACTCTAAATGAAACAATCTAATAAAGGAGAAGGAAAAATGAAAAAACAAAGTTTAATTCTTGGAATTTTACTGATAATATTATCGGTAATGAATTTATCTGCAACAAACAACGCACTTGATTTTGATGGAGCGAATGCTTATGTGTCAATGGCATCCAATTTCGGATTAGGAACAAATACTCTGTCTGTTGAATGTTGGGTATATATTCCGACTGTCTCAGAACAAGGAACATTTATTAATATAGGCGGTGCAGCGAATGGCTATGGAATTGGCGTAGGCGGAACATCCTTTGATGACACAGGCAATAAATTGATTTATATAAATGATTTGGTCAGTTGGCATTCGACAGGCGAAGACATAGGTACCGGCTGGCATCACATCGCATTTACAATAGATGGTTCACACAATACAATTATATATCTGGATGGAATAAATGTTCATAGTTTTACCGAAACTCCGGATTCTCCCAGCAATGTTTCATACATTGGTTCATCTGACATTGACAACCGATTTCTTTCAGGTGGTAAAATAGACGAAGTCCGCATTTGGAACGATGTGAGAAGAATAGCAGAAATTAGACAATGTATGAACAGAGAAATTCCAGTAACCGGAGAAACAAATCTTGTTGCTTACTACAAATTCAACGAAACAGCGGGAACCACGGCGGACAACTCAGAAGGAACAGCCACAAATGATGGCACTTTGAACAATATGACAAATGATGACTGGGTAACTTCCTCAGCTATTTTTGGTCCAAAAAATTGCCTTGATTTTGATGGTGCAAATGATTATGTTGATTGTGGAAGTATCAATTTATCAGGATCTGCCTTAACATTAGAATGTTGGGTAAATGTAGATGTTTTTCAGGGAGTTTCTCCATTTATTGCTCAACTCATTGGAACAGAAAGTGGTGGAAATTCAGCTTTTTTAAGATTTGGTGATACAGATATTAGCAATAACCAAGTCCAGTTTGTTTTGGAAATTGGAGGACAACAAAAATTGACGAGTACTTCTGCATTAGAAATACATAAATGGTATCATATTGCAGGAGTTTATGATGGTTCTGAAATGAAAATATACATCAATGGAAAGTTGGATGCAAGCAACTCTCAAAGCGGCAGTTTCACATCCAATACAAACTTCTTCATCGCCTCAAATGATGGCACAGGAAGATACCTTGATGGGAACATTGACGAAGCCAGAGTTTGGAGTGATGCACGTTCAGCTACCGAAATCCGTGAGAATATGTGTAAAACTTTGACTGGAATTGAAAGTGGACTAATAGCTTATTATAATTTTGATAATTCTTTAGGTGCTGACCTTCAAAGTTTTGCTGACAATGCAGGAGCTTTCAATGATGGAACTTTGACTAATATGGATAATACAGACTGGATTGCTTCTTCAGCTTTTAATACTTGGCTGAATACTTCTTCTTCTGCTTGGTCAACAATAACTAATTGGAGTAGAGGGATTAACCCATCAGGCGAGAGTGTAGGAGTTTACAGTTATACAGGTGGAACCACTCCAACTTTTGGCACTTTTGATGAAGCTGGAGGAGATAATTTTGTAATTAGTCGCTCTTCTGATTGGTCGATTCCAGCAGGATTTTATGCTCAGAGTAATTTGATTTTATTGAGCAATGTTAACCTAAATGGACAGACAATTTCACTCGGAAGTTCAGCAACTTTAATTGAAGATGATGGTAATATTTATGGAACATCAGGAACAATTCAAACTACTAGAACTTTATCAAATATTGATGAAGATGTTGCGGGACTTGGAGCAGAAATTACCGAAGATGGAAATCTCGGAAATACTACAATTATTCGTGGACACGAAGCTCAAGGCTCTCAAGGGATAAAAAGATATTATCAAATAACTCCCTCAAACGCTCCTTCAAATGCAACCCTTGTTTTCAATTATCTTGATACAGAATTAAACGGAGTTACCGAAGCAGATTTAGAACTTTTTAAATCATCAGATGGAGACTCTTGGGCAGAACAATCTGAATCAATTGTAAATACAACCAACAATACTTTAACTTTGACCGGAATAAATAGTTTTAGTTGGTGGACTGGTGGCAAATCTGGAGCAGGCGAAACCCTCCCTGTCGAGCTTTCATCTTTCACAGCAATTGTAACATCAGAAAATTATGCACAAATAAATTGGGAAACACAATCTGAAACAGATTTATCAGGATATAATGTTTACCGGAACAATAACACAAATTCTGATAACTCTCTAAAAGTAAACAGTGAATTAATTGCCGGAAATAACAACTCAACCGGTGCAAATTATGAATTCATCGATGAAAATGTTACGCCGATTGCCATTCAATATTATTGGTTAGAATCTGTTGATTTGGATGGAACTACAGAAATGTTCGGTCCGATTTCCATTAATTTTGCGAGCAATTATCTTGTTGTTCAAAACACAGAAATTGTATCTGAAAATCATAAATCAGTTT
>JAOZMQ010000489.1 GCA_029934195.1 Candidatus Cloacimonadota bacterium
TTAATTTCTATAGTTTAAAAATCAATAAAAAAGGGTGGAAAATCCACCCAAACTATTTTAAATCAGCTCACATTTTTTTGTGAAATAAATATCTATAACTTCAAATTAGTATTTTTTATATCTATCTCGTTTAAAACTGCGGTTACTTTGTGATTTATTGTATGGCTTTCTATTGCCTTTCCCCGTTTTGAAAGGTTGTTCTTCATTTTTTGTAATTTGTACAACAACTTTTCTTTCATTATAGTCAATATTTGTAAATGAATTTAGAATCAAATCTTTGAAGTCATTTTCAACTTCAAAGAAAGAAAAAGTTTTAAACAGTTTTATTTTTCCAATTCTAATATTTCTTTTTCTCGTACTTCTATTGATTAAACCAATTAAATCACGAGGACTAAGATCGTCTTTATGACCTAAATTAATGAAAAATCTGGTATAACCTTCTTCAGCTGAACGAGGACCAGTTCGTTGTCCGAAATCACTTTTCCTATCATTTCTTCTATCATCTCTTCTACCATTTGTTCTATTACGGTCATTTGTTCTATTACGGTCTAATGGAGATGTAATTTCTTTTGCATCTCTATAATATTCTAAAAACCTATTAAATTCAAGTGATACAAAATGTTTAATCAATTCTTCTCTACTCAACCATTCTAATTTTTCATAAACATCTGGTAAAAACTGATCAATTTCAGTGTGATTAATCTCGATTTTTTGCATTTTATCAACGTAGTTTAATAATTGCTTTTCACAAATCTCAGATCCACCGGGAATTTCTTTAAAAGAAAATTTTTTCTGAAGAATATGCTCAATTCTTTTAATTTTGTATTTTTCTTTAAGATTTACAATAACAATAGAAACACCTGTTTTTCCAGCACGACCGGTTCTTCCACTTCTATGAGTATAAGATGAAGCTTCATCAGGTAAATTGTAATTAATAACGTGGGTTAAATCTTTTACATCAAGTCCACGAGCTGCAACATCCGTAGCTACAAGAATTTGAAGATTTTTAATACGAAACTTATGCATTGCATATTCCCGCTGTGTTTGAGATAAATCTCCATGTAACGAATCAGCATTATACCCATCTTGGATCAGCTTCTCGGCAATATCTTTTGTTTCCATTCTTGTACGACAAAACACAATACCATAAATATCTGGATTATAATCAACAATTCTTTTTAATGCTAAATATCTGTCTCGCTCATGAACACTATAACAAAAATGCTCTACATTTTCTGCTCCTGCATTCTTTGAACCGACAGTGATTTCTCTTGGTTCTGTCATATAATTTTTTGATATTCTAAGAACATCAGATGGCATTGTTGCTGAGAACAATAAAGTCTGTTTTTCTTTTGGAGTTTCATCTAAAATTGCGTCAAGTTCTTCTTTAAATCCCATATTGAGCATTTCATCGGCTTCATCAAGAATTACTGTTTTTAAAGAATCTAAATTGATTTTTTTTCTTTTGTTAAGAAGATCATTCATTCTGCCCGGGGTTGCCACGATTATATGAGCTCCACGTTTTAATGCTCTTATTTGTCTGTCAATATCGGCTCCACCATACACTGCTACGATATTAATTTCTCGCATATACTTTGCATAATCCTTCATATCTGCCGCTATTTGCAAACACAATTCCCGAGTTGGAGAAAGAATTAAAACTTGAGTAGCCTTACTCTTCGCATCAATTTTTTGGAGTGCTGGCAAACCAAATGCAGCTGTTTTACCAGTTCCGGTTTGTGCTAAACCTATTAAATCATCATTATTTTCCAATAATATTGGAATAACTTTTTCCTGAATTGGTAATGGATTTTCAAATCCTAAATCTGTTATCGCATCTAAGATTTTTTTTTCAATTCCAATTTCTTCAAATGTAACCATAATACCTCTTTTTTTTTAATTTTCGATAAGTAATATATCTTCAGAAAAATGTAAAATCCATAACTTTCAAACTGAAAAATTACTACTTAACTTCTCGACATCGAAGTATTAATCAAATCCTGAAAACATATTTTGCAATTAGAAGCTAAGTTGTTGTAACAAAAAACATTTACAACCTATCCTTACATTTATTTTTTTTTCTACATTATAGAAATCTCTGATATCAATGATATTTAGAGTTTTCATGCTTTAAAAAAAAGAAAAATCTCTGTCATATTGTAAAGTTTATTCCGTAACAACGATTAATTATTAATTGCTAAACAAATCTTTGATGTCAGAATTTATTTCATCGATACTTCGGCAACATATTTTTTTTATAATAGCATTTGAACAAAACCAACTTTTCTTTTATTCAAAACTTCATTTGCTACTTGGTTAAAAAAAACTATTCGCTCAAGACGATTTAAGAGACTACAAGACCTTGACTATTACAAGAAAGGATTTTTTATAATAAGAATGATTATTTAACTCTACTTGAGAGTACATAATTTAATTTATGAGCCTGTTGATTTAATAACTAAATAGTATCTGAACGAAAAGGAATTTTTTAACCATGAAGAACAGAAGTTCAAGAAGAAAGATTAATTAGGGAATTATTTATTTTTCAGCTTCATAGAAGCGACATCTATGTAGCCCAATGCGT
>JAOZMQ010000089.1 GCA_029934195.1 Candidatus Cloacimonadota bacterium
GCAGAGGCCTGAAAAGCCTTGTGTCCCCAGTTCAAGTCTGGGTCCTGCCACCATTATTAAATTACAATTTATCCATAAACTTAAATTCATTTAGGTTATTTTTTATGATAAAAATTGCCAAATCATTCACAAACTACATCAAAAAATATTTTAAAAGAAAAGAATATTGTTCCTCATAGCTTTTTATAAATTTTGTTTCACTAATTATTATTTTGCCAAGTTTTTAATTCTTTTGAAGTTACTTCAAGAAGATTATCATAATATTTCTCTACAACAATATTATATTTCTCTTTTTTATCTTCTAACCATTTATCTATTTTATCAACTTGTAGCCGAGTGTGAATTTCATTTCTAACCATATTTAAGCTTTTGAAAGCTCCTGCTTGTTTATCCAAAATTTTGATAATAATATATTGATTGTCAATTTTTATTGGTTTTGAACATTCATTTAGTGCGTAATTTTTTATGATGGAGAATTCATTACTCAAATCATTTTTTGTTAGAAATGTTGTTCTTCCAATTGTATTTTTTACACCTTTTTCAATAGAATAATTTAAAACAAGTTCGGAGAAATTATATCCACCTTGAATTAATTCATATAATTTATTTGCAGTATTTTTAGAATTGACAACTAACCTTTGAAGTTTATATAAAGTTGGGGTAACGTAAGTGTCTTTATGTTTTTCATAGTAATCTAAGATTTCTTTTTCACTAACCTGAATATCTTTTTTTGCATGATTTTCAAAAATATATTTTACAATTTTTTCATTGTGCTCTGATTTCAATTTTCTTTTTTCTTTTTTCCATTGACTTTCAGTGTCATTGCGAGTATCCAATTTTAGTGCTTTTACTTGGGAAAGAATATAATCTTGAACTGCTAATTGGTAGGCAATATCTTTCATTTGTTTAGATGTTTTGCCGATGTAATCATCAAGAAAGAAAAGGTCTTTTACTGTTTTATAAAATTCAGGAAATTTTAATGGTTGTTTATTTCCTTCAATATTGTATATAATTTCGTAATCAAATTTACCGCAAAGTAAAGTGTTCTTGTCAAGGTAAGGTAGGCGTTCGAAAATGTCTTCATTTATGATTATTTTTGATTTAATTTTTTCTATCAATTCTTTCATTAATCGTTTTTTTTCTAAGTTTACGCACTTGACATTTACATTAAATTCAATTTCTTTAAAAGAGGGTTTTTCTCCTCTATAAAGAATAAAATATCCATAATCAGCCTCAAAAATATCAGAATATTGTCCAGATGAATCTAATAGTAATGCTTGTTCTTTGAATGGTGATGGAAGGTCATCAACTTCATAATAACCAAGTAGTCCGTCATTATTTTTGAATTTTTTGTCATTATAAAGTTTGGAGACTAAATTGAATTCTTTGTAATTGTCTAAAGCTTTTTTTGCTTTTAAAATTCTTTGTTTGGCTTCTTTATTTTTTCGAGAAATTCCAATATTATAAAGTGTCAAATAATTGTGTGTGTTGTAATATTCTCTTTCAATTTTGTTTGTAATTTTAACTTTATTATCAACTTGTTCAGTATAGAATTTTTTAACAAGAAAGTCTTTTTTCCTATATTGAAGTTCTTTTTGAAATTCCTTTGTAAGAATACTATCAACAAGACCAGATTTCTTAGCATAAACGTAAACAACTTTTTGACTTACAAGATAATCAAGAGCTAATTTTTTTTCATTATCAGAAAGTTCTTTTCTTTGTGAAGGAACAACAAAAGCGAGATAATCTTTGTAATTTATTTCTTCCTCACCAATTTTTGCCAGAATAGGTGGTTTATCAAGATCTACTCTAAATTTGAAAAAAAATAAGAGAAATACTATCATCAAACCGGTCATTATCATTATTCTAAAATTATATTTTTCCATAAAATCCTCTATTTTTGAAGAATTTGCTTTAGAGAAAGTAGATCGTTTATTATCTTATTTTTTGCTGTTTCAAATGGAGATTCAAAATTAATCTTCTTTTGTGTATTTCTAATCTTTTCTTCACGAAGTTTTTTTCTTGTTCCTTCAATAGTATATTTTTGTCTATGAAGCATATCAGAAATTTTTTTAATTATTTCGATATCATTTTCTGTAAATTTTCTATTTCCACCAGGAGTTTTTTTGGGTTTTAATTGAGGAAATTCTGTTTCCCAGTATCGAATTACATGAGGTTTTATTTGTAATAAATTACTTACCTCTCCAATTGTGTAATAATATTTCTTCATTATTTTTTCCAAGAAAGAAGGTTAATTCCGGTTCTAAAAATTGAGAGAATAATAAATATAATTGAAATACAAAATATCCAAAGAGGGAAGTTTCTAAAGAATTTTACATATAAAGTTGTTCCGGTATAGACTTTTACTTCATCAGAAATAATAGTTTTCTCGAACAAATTTGTAGATTTATCTATTTTCCCTGAAGGGCTAATAATCAAAGAATATCCTGTATTTGCAGCTCTAAAAAACTGCTTTCTAATTTCAATTGCTCTAAAGACTGACATTTTAGAATGCTGAAAAGTTCCTGCTGAATAATAGAACCATGCGTCATTAGTAAGATTTACTATAAAATCGGCATCCAAATCAGCCATTTGTAAAGTTAAGGAGGGAAATGCTGTTTCAAAACATATTTGAGGAGAGAATTTTAATCCGTTTATAGAATAAATTTTTGTTTCTTTTCCATACTCAAAATTCGCTTGTCCAAGTTGCAAATGCCATAAAACAGGAAAAATATTGAGCCAAGGTATTCGCTCACCAAATGGAACAAGAATTTTTTTGTAATAAGGTTTATCAATTTTTCCGTTATTATTGATTAATGTACACGCATTATAAAAATAGTAATCTTCAATTGAATTTTTTTTAGCTTTTTGATAATCAGGAAAGCCGGTGAATAACGAAATGTTGTTTTTGCTGACTAAATTTCTGAGATAACGTTGTTCTTTTGTTCTTTTCAACAGATATGAAGTAAATGCCGCTTCCGGCCAAATTACTAATTTTGCACCATTTTCAGCTGATAAAGAAGTGTATTTTTCATATAATTTACGAGAAGAATCTTTGTAAGAAGATTCCCATTTCAATTCTTGAGGAATACTTGCTTGAACAATTGCCACTTTAAGATTATGTTTTTCTATCGGTAAATATTTAATTCTGAAGAATCCATAAGAAATCCATAAAGTAAAAAAAATCAATAAAAAAGAGAAATATTTTTTAAAAGATCTTTGTAAGTGATATATTAAAATGTTGGTGATAATGATCAATAAAGTGATTAAATAAACCCCTCCAATATCAGCAATCTGAATTAAATGAAAATATTCAGAAAGAGAATAAGCAGAATTCATCCAAGGGAATCGAAGTTCACCGAAATTTTGTAAATATTCAAAACTGATAATCAAAAAACTGAATATTAGATATTTTAGTTTTGGGAATGATTTCCAAATTTTTTGAATAATAATGAAGAGAATGGAAAAGTAAAACGAGAACAAAATGTATAATCCAATGAATCCAAAAATAGTTACTAAATTTATCCAATAAAGAGCAGTTGATGTATAAGTGACACTAAACAAAATACCGCTGAAAATTAACTCTTTCTTTTGATAATTTCTTTTATTGAAAAAGAAGAAAAATGGTATGAAAGCGAAAAAAACAAAAAAACCGGTATGTATTGGCAGTCTGCTTAGTCCCAATAAAATGGCACTAAAAATCAGAGGTAAGTTTGTAAGAAATATATCAATAATTGAAGTTTTAGTTTTCATATTCAATAATATAAATATTTATTTTATTTTTTGAGTTAAGAAGAAGTATGTTGTTTTGAATTTTGAAATCTTCCCATTTTTGAGAAGAGAGTGCAAATTTTAAATTCTTTGTATTTGAAAAAGTTTTATTTATTTGAAATTTTTCAATAAAATTTCTTTTTAAGATAAACCTTTGATTATATTTGTCTATTTGAATAAACCCATCTTCTTCTTTTTCATAATGTCCCATTGTATTGTAAAATAAGGTCTTATTTAATGAAGAATCATATATTAGAAGAAAATCATTATTACAGCTAATTTTTGTTGGTGTCTCAAACTGAAATTTCCCAAAATTATAAATCGGTTCTGAAAGAATATCATTGAATATAAAAATTTCTTTATTGTACTCATCATACACAAAAAGTTCATTATTCAGGTTTATATCAAATAGAATTGGTTTTTCAACTCCTTTTAATTTACTTTCATTTAGCCATTTACCTTCTTTATTAAAACGCGCAATCTTCTTTGTAAAACTATCTAAAGTTAATAGTTTTTCGTCCGGAGAAATAGTAATATCAACAAGTTTATTGAATTTTCCTTTTTCAAATCCAACACCTCCAATAGTATTAATTTTCTTTTTTTTATGATAAATATGGATAAGTTTAGTGTTAGGCTCTAACACATAAAGTGTCTCATCTATTTTTGAATAGCAAATTTTTTCAATCTGATAATCTACAAAGAATTCAAAATTTTTTGTTAAATTTATTGAAATATTTTCTACAATATCATTATTTATTACGACACAGCCAATAAAAAAAATGATAGGAAAAATTATCATAAGTTTCATCATTATTAATATCCTATAATTAGTAGTTGTTACAAAAAAATCATTTACAATCTAACTTTGAATTAATAAATTTTTATTACATTGTAAAGTTTATTTTGTGACAGCTACTTAGTAATTCTCCTATTCAAAATGAATATCTTTAAGTTTTCCTTGAATCGTAGTTTTACCTTGCCAAGTGTTCACTTCGAGAGAATAGGCAATACTTAGTAAATTGTTTCTTTTGATTATTGGTAATAAATTTCCTTGATTAAAACCGATTAAATCAAAAACACAACCATCTTTCATTACTTTTAGTTTTAAATGATTTCTTCCGACATTATATGGATAGCCAACTACTTGAACGTCTTTTGTATAGAAAACCGGACGCATATTTCCCGGTCCGAAAGGTGCAAATTTATCTAACCATTCCAATAAAATATCATTAATATTATAAAGTTCCAATTCAGTGTCAATTTTTAAAGGTGGAATTAATTGTTTTTCTGTGATATGTTGTTTTGCATATTCATCAAATTCTTTAGAAAACGGCTCAATATATTCACTCAAAATTGATAAACCGGCAGCATATTTATGACCACCAAACGATTCAAGTTTATCTTCCAATGTTGTAAGAGCATTAAAAAGGTCAAAGTCAGAGATACTTCTACCGGAGCCATTTCCGATACCATCTTTGAGAGAAATCATGATTGTTGGACGATAATATTTTTCAACTAATTTAGAGGCAACAATTCCAATTACACCAGCATGCCAACCATCAGAAGCAATAACAATAGAATGTGTTTCTGAAATTACCGGATATTTTTTTTCGATTAATTCACAAGCTTCTCGGAAAGTTCTTTGGTCAATATCTTGCCGTTTTGTGTTTTCCATCTCGATAATTTGAGCTAATTTTTTACTTTCTTGCTCGTCGTTAGAAATAAGCAATTGAACAGAACGGGTTGCACTTCCCATTCTACCGGCAGCATTAATTCGTGGAGCAAGACCAAAAACAATATCAGTGGTTGTTAATTCTTTTTTGGATAATCCTGCACTATTTATTAGTGCTCTTAATCCGGTGTTATTCTTATTAAAAAGTTTATTTATTCCTACACTGGCAAAAATTCTATTTTCTCCAGTAAGAGGAACAATATCTGCAATTGTACCAAGAGCAACAAAATCGAGGAATTTCCCAATATTTTTTTCTTTTGATATTCCTTTTTTATCATATATTGCAATCAATAACTTAAAAGCAACTCCGACACCGGCAAGCTCTTTATAAGGATAAATACTATTAATAAGTTTTGGATTAATAACTGAAAAAGCTGGTGGAACTATTTCTTTTGGATTATGATGATCTGTAATAATAACATCTATTCCCATTTTATTTATTTCTTTTACTTCTTCAATTGCATTTATACCACAATCTACAGTAATTATTAATTTAGTTCCATTATCAAAAATTTGTTGAATACCATTCATAGAAAGTCCATAACCATCAATCATTCTATGTGGAATAAAAAAATCAATATCTGCGTCTAATCTTTTTAAACCAAGATATAAAAGAGAAGTAGATGTTGTGCCATCGACATCATAATCACCATAAATTGAAATTTTTTCTTTATTTTCAATTGCTGTAAGAATTCGCGACACAGCTTTTTCCATATCAGCGAAAAGAAAGGGATCGTGAGTGTCTTCAATCTTTGGATTGAAAAATTTTTGAATTTCATTGATATCAGATAATCCTTTTCTTATTAGAATTTCTGAAATAATGGCTGGACATTTAAGATTCTCTGAAATGTTAGCTTTGATTTTTTGTTGATCACTATTTAATGGTTCTGCAATTTTCCATCTTTTTTTCATTTTATACCTTGTCTCATTTGTTTATTTAGGAGCTTGTTTATTTAATAATAGTTATGAAAAAGTTAAGCTCATTTATATATTATATTATGTTTAATCTATTAAAAAAGTAATAAAAATTATTTTTATCAAAACTTGTAAAGTACAAATTTATAATGAATTAATGAAATTATCTTGAGATTATATCAACAATAGATAAATAACTTCTTATATTTAAAAAGATTAAGAGATGTTCTGTCTAAAATAATTTGTATATCAATGAAAGTTTAATTTTTTAATATTGAAATATAAATCAATTAAAAAGAACGAATAAGTAGTACTTGAACGAAAACTAACTTTTTCTATTTTTTTTGTCGCTACTATGAAGCTGAAAAATAAATAATTTCCCATTTAATCTTTCTTCATGGTTAAAAAATTCCTTTTCGTTCAGATACTAAGTAGATCTTTTCGAGAAATATTTTGATCATCATAAATATCTTTTTCGGGAGTAATAGCAAATCCAAAACTAAAGAGATTATCAATCATTGCGACAATATTTGCTTTAAATTCTGCAATAATTCCTATGCGTTCAGATGATTCATCTCTATTACCTATTTTGTAGAGCTCAGAGAGGCTCTTATTTTCTTTATTTAGAACTTCATAAAAAACAGATTCAACATCCTTAGATTTTTCTGGATTATCAATTAAATAATAAAAAAGTTCATAAAAAAGTAATTGTTCTTTATCAAATTTTCCTGTTTTATAATCGAAAATGAACATTCTTTCAGAATGGGGTTTGTTTATTTCAATTCTTAAATCTGCTTCACCGGTGATGTTTATTTGTAGTTTATTTTCAATATCTTGGGAATGGATAAGAATTTTTTTTTCATAAGATTTTTTCCTATTCCTTTTAGTTTCCGGTATTGCCAAAATTAGAGTATCAGAAAATTTATATTTTTCGTGAAGAAGCATAAAAAAGGATTTTACTCCATCCATTAATAAAGGAATAATTATTTCTTGGAAATAGATCTGTGCATAGTTTTGAGGAGTTTGATAATAAAGATTTCTATCTGTACTAAATAAATTCAGTATAGCTCTTTCAATATAATTGATTGTTACATGGCTAAAATTGTGATGAATTTCATTTCCTTGATATGTTTGAATTAATCTATCCCAAATGTTATTGAGAAGTGTATGAATAATGTTTCCGAGTAATTTATTAGAATATTTTTCTTGAATTTCAGTTTTGATATTTTCAAATTTCATTATATTTTTTAGATAGAAATTAAAGGGGTTTTTCTTCCAATTTTTGTATTTATAATATGAAAGATTTAACTCATTATCCGGAAAATCTATTGCACAATCAAAAGGGATTGTAAAAAAAGAATCGTTTTTTTTATTAGAATTTTTTGAAAGAAAATCTTCATCTGGTTTGAAGAATTTTGAATAAGAATGTTTTAAAGAGAGATCAGGTATTTTATGATATTTTATGATATTTTTGGGAAAATCTAAAAGAATCTCTTCGATAAAAGAACTAATTTCAATATTTTTCTCAAGATTATTGCAAGTAAATAATTTTACTTTTTTACTATTAGAAATTAATCTGAAAAAGTAATATTTATCTCTATTTCTAATATCTTCATAAGTTTTCAATCCAAGTTCAGCTCTTTGTTTTTCATTAAAAAGATATGGCGTTTTTGGTGATGCTGGCAAAACTCCTTCTGTGAGATTTAGAATAGAAATTTCTTGATAACTTAAATTCCTTGTATCTTGTAAACTAAAAATATTTACCTTTTGTTTTACCTCAATTGAAGTATCATATTTAAACTCTATATTTTTTACTTTTATGTACTCCAAAAAAAGATTCAATAAATTTTCTATATACTTAATATGATTGTTTGTTTCAAAAATATGATGCCAATCGGTTACTAAATCAAGTTTTTTTATAGTTAGTAAATCGATAACACCCTCATAAAAAACTTCCATAATATTGGATAATTTAGAATATTTTTCATCGAGAAATTTGTCAAAATCAAGAAAATTTTTATTACAAATTCCATTTTCAAGTAAGTCTTCCAGAGTGTTGAATTCCAAAAATCTTTTTAGAAAGTCTGAAATTTCAGTAAAAATTTCTTCTGAATCTTCCGGACAAGTATTCCAAGCAAAGAATTTTCCGTCTAAATCAAGAAATTTATAATCTTTTTCTATTAGGATTTGAACAGTTTTTTTTAAGTTATCGATACTTGCATCATTAAAATTTCCATTGTAGAAAAACTTGATAAAATTGTCGGAATAAAGAGCATTAAAGAAAGCTTGAAGTGATAAAGTATAATGTTCTGCCATATCATTCCATTTGATTGATTCGATAAGCTCAAGAATGTTTTTAAGAAACTTGTAAATTGGAGAATGAATAAAAAGAATACTTTGATTTCCAAAAATATCAGATGATAATAAATTTGAATAAACTTGTTCAGAAAAACGAAAATCAAGAATATTTGAATGTTTCTTTTTTTTTATTTCTTCCAAACAAGAAATTATCTGAGATGTCTGATTGGGGGTTTCAAAAATTTCAATTTCTTCTAATAAATTCTCTGTAAATTGGATTGCTTCAATTTCATTGCAATTCAGAGATTCTTTATTAATTATTTTCTCGGGAAATTGATGTAAAAGTGTCACAGATTTTTTTTGTTTTTCAAAAATAGATATTAATTGTTTCTCTGTTTCTGAAAAATAAAACTGATTTACAATGATAATATTCTCAAAATCCCGGGTGAAAGTTAAATTAAAATTGCTTATTCTATTGAGAAATATTTTGTCGCTAAATTTCTTTTTTGTTATAAAATCAAAATATTGTTGTCGTAACTCAATTAATCTTTCAAAAGTTAATACTTGCCAATCATTATTTTCATTTTCGTTTAAAAGAATTTCTTTTACATTTTCATTCGCAATATTTTCGTCATTTAATTCTTCAAAGAGTGAAAAAAAATTGTAAGCCAATTCAACCGATTGAAAATAATCATGAATATTGAATTGAAACCTATCTTCATCGGAAAGTGATTGATAAAAAGCGAGAAGACGTTTATCTTCTTTTAAAATTGGATAATTACTGATGAAAAGATTTTGCTTCAATTCATCCATTGTAATCCAAGTTATCCGATTCAAATTCCATTTATGACTGTATTTTTTTATTACAGAATTGCAAGATGTTTTTGTAGGAAATATAAACATTGTATTATCTTGTAAATACTTTTCAATCTCATCGTTAATTTCATTTTTTAATGATATTTCTTGGAATTTCACTTTGTCTCCAT
>JAOZMQ010000490.1 GCA_029934195.1 Candidatus Cloacimonadota bacterium
CTTAATGACATTGTGCGTTAGCGTTGGGTAAAGATAAAAAGAGAACTAAGCTACAAAGTAGCGACAAAAAAGAAAATTTAGGAAAAGTATTTTTCGTTAAGATATTAAGTAGAAAATTTCTTAAAAAGAGTGAAAATAATCTAAAGTTTGCTAATAAAAAAACGATATACAGGATATGAAATAGTGAAAATATCATGCTTTTACTAATCTATTGGTAGTGGCATACAGATTGCATTAAACAAAAAAAAGAAAAAAGAATAGTAATAAAAGGAGAAAAAATGTATATAAGAAAGATGAGAATGGGAAAAAAATTCATTAGTAATTATCTAATCATTGAATTTTATTCAAATAGTCCTTAATTAAATTTTTTCTGTATAATAAGATTGACCTTTAACATAATTAATTAATTAATAATAACCGATTATTTCAAGGAAGAGAAAATGAAAATTGGTAAATATCTAACAAATACTCACAGGAGGATAAGATGAGTAAAAGAACAATTATCACAGTGTGCATTATGATAGCTGTAATGATGCTTAGTGCAACACCTCTTATCACTGATTTTGGTAGTCTTTTGAATGAGGCACAAAATGGGAATCTAAATGAAAATGATTTGAATGAGCTCATTGGTGAAATCCATACTCATCAAATTGATGCATTGAGGGATGTAATGAACAATCCTCGTGCTTATTTCAATTACATTAATCCTACACCTTCTAATAGAAGTCACGCGGATTTTACATATTCACGTTTTACAGATACAGAACCGTATGCTGTAGATCCTGACAATGTAGATCCGGATATTGCAGGTGATTTCGGATTTGTAATTGTAAATATCGGCGATGTAAACGGTGCTGGAGCGGAAGGTGCTTATGACGCTATAGCGGTCGGATCACCATTTTACAATAATAACACAGGTAGAGTTTATATCTATCTTGGACAAACCGGTGATCAGGGAACTACTGTACTTACATTTGATCATTTTGACGCTGATGTCGTCATTGAAGGTGAAAATGTCGGCGATATGTTTGGTTATTCAATTGTCGGAAATGCTGACCTTGAAGCAAATGGAACTTCTGATTTAGTTGTAGGTGCTCCGAGATACGGTTTAAATGAAACCGGTAAAGTTTATTATTTTGACGGATTGGGTGGTTGGACACATACAGCAAATCCAGTTGTAACAACTGTTCAAGCTACTGCTGCTGATGATGCAATTGTAGGTTCAAATGATTATGAATGGTTTGGATTTTCAATTGATTTAGGTGACTTTGATGACAATGGTGCTGTTGAAGATATTGTTGTTGGAGCTCCAAGATTTAACAATTTCCAAGGACGTGCGTATCATTTCTTTGGTGCTGGATCTGGTACTTTTGCAACTGATACTGATAATGCTGATAAAACTTTTACCGGATCTAATACCGGTGATAGATTCGGTTGGGATGTTGCCGCTGTTGATGTAAACGGTGCTGGTTTTGATGAAGCAATTATTGGTGCTTATGGTGCTAATAATAACACAGGTCAAACTCAACTACTTAGAAGTTGGAATGAATTTGCAGCTTTAGATGTGATTGAATATGATGGAGATTATGCTTATGGTGCTGAAGGTGATAATATTGCTTTTATTGACATCTCAGATGAAACTGCTCCATTTGTAACCGGATATATTGATATGGGAGCAGCTGTAATTGATTTTGAAGTTTACGGAAACTTTGTTTATGCTCTGGTTGGAACAGATTTAGTTACAATTGATGTTACAGATAAAGATAATCCTTCAATACATGCAACTGATGCATTAGGATATACAGGTATAAAAATTGTTGATAATGGCACTGGTTTGCTTTTCTTCATTAGTGAAGCTACTGGAAATGGAACAATTCACAGATGCACAAATGCTAGTGTTACAGTTCCTGCTATGACTCTTGATACTCACACTTACACTCATAGTGCAGATACAATTACTGAAGAAAGTGTGGTCGTTAACACAAACAGAGTATTTGTTATAAATGAAACTGATAACTCAATTATTTCTCTTTTACCTGCAGATTTAACAACTGCTGTAGAAGGTATTGTCGGTTCTCGTGCTGATGTTGGTGATGCTACTGATTACGACTTTGGTATTGGTAGAGCTGATCTTGGTTCTATTGATTGTACAACTGGTGTTTACGATGTTGCTGATGCAGTAGGTACTGTTGATATTGGGGTCGGTAGATTTGATCCTGGTAGTGTTAATTGTTCAGGTGGTGCTGGTGGTGGTGCTGTAGATACTCAAACTTTTACTGTTACAAATGCAAATGTTAATGGTGGTGGTGCTGTTACTGTTACTATTGATGCAACAGCTGGTGAAGCTAATGTTGCTCAACTTGTTACAGCTCTTAACTTAGCTTTATCTAACGCTCCAACCGATTTAAGTAGCCATTTTGAGACTTATGCAAATGGAAACTTTGTTGGATTCAGACCAATTCAAAATACAGGTCCTCTTGGTGCTTATACACTAACTTCAGGAACTTGTAATATTGCAACTGCTTTTGGTTAGACATCAGGTACTCCATATAATCCCGGTGA
>JAOZMQ010000491.1 GCA_029934195.1 Candidatus Cloacimonadota bacterium
TGTTTTTTTATCCAAAAATTTTTCAATCCTGAATATTTGCTTGATATTATTGCATTTCTGATGCCATTGACTTCTCAAAAGAAAAATATTTTCCGTAACTCTTTTTGTTTCCTATATATAAGGAAATTCAGAGAGTATTTTTAATCATCGATTTCTTATGTAAAAAAAAAGTTACTTGACCAGAAAAACCGATTTCGCAACTCGATAATGCAATAATTGCGAAAATGAGAGGGGTAAATGGAAACGATAAAAGAGCTTTTGAATAAACTGGAACAAGCCGGTAAAGTAGAACGATTTGAGGTTTATAAAGATATTTTTAATCATTATTATAATACAAAAGATATGGCAATTTATGATTCATTTGATAATTTCTTGAATCTTGTTGATGAGTATTTGTTGTTTGATTCAAAACCGGAATTAAGAATCAAAAATAAAATTTCTGTAAACTTTGAAATCTTTTATGCATTTATCAGATATTCTCATAACATTGATGCTTTTGAAAAATATTTCAGTATTTTTGAGAAGTATTCAATTCTCATAACATTTGCGAGTGCAAAAGCTAAAATACTTGAGTATTTCGGATATTTCTTTTGGATGAAACAGAATACCGAACGAAGTATTGAGTTTCTTGAAGAGTCTTTGAATATTGCCAACGCGAGATGTAAACCTGTCGAATTACCCGGGAGATATACTAACCTCGGATATATTTATGAGTGTGCCGGAAATATGGATAAAGCTGAATTTTATTACGAAGAAGGCTTGCATTTTGCAAAAAAAAACAATTCGGTAAATGCAATAAAAATGGCTTACGATGCAATGGGAAGGTTAAATTTAAGCAGGGGAAACCATTCAAAAGCAATCAGTTATTTCAAAGAATCATTGATACTTCACGGTAATGATGAGTCTATGGATAAAGTATCGGTACTCAATAATTTAGCATCTTCTTATATGATGACAAAAAATTATGAAGAAGCTAAAAAGTACTTTAATGAGATAAAAACGGATCTGCTAAAAAAAACAGATGAAGAGATGTATTTCAGCATACTTTTGAATAAGGCTACTAATCACTCAAAATTGGAAGAATTTTTGATTGCCGAAAAGTATTTGATTAAATGTTTGCAATTTGCAAAGACTAATAAAGCCGTTGAACAAATGGTCGGCTGCAAAATAAATCTCGCAATTATCTATAACAAAACAGACAGGAAAGAGCAGGCTCTTGAATCATATAAAAAAGCAATTGAAATAACCGATAAAACTAAAAATGAGAAGCAACAACAAGTATTGTACGGCAATATTGCATCATTATTGATATCTTTGAAACAATTTAAGAAAGCATTAAAATTTGTTAAGAAAGGAATTGTTCTATCTAAAAAACAAAAAAATAATTTTTCATTGCTTCGCCTGTTAAGAATGCAAACAACCTGTCTTGTAGAATTGAATAAGTTCAAAGATGCTTTTTTGGTTCAGCAAGAATTTAATGTGGTTAATGAAGATTTTATGAAAGCAAAATATTTGAAAGAAAAGGAACTGGAAAGTAATCCGCTCGTTGGTTTAGGAAGCAATAAACAGTATATTTTCAGAGGGAGTAATTCTTTGATTTCTCAAGAATTAACCCATAAGGTTGGGATGCCGTTTCTCGGCAAAAATTTGGAAATGGTAAAAGTAATAAATCAGGCTTTGCTTTCCGCAGGAAACAGTAATTCTAATATTTTAATCAGAGGTGAATCAGGAACCGGAAAAGAGATAATTGCAAAGTTGATTCATTTTTCGGGTGTCAGAGCCGGAAAACCTTTTATCGCCGTAAACAGTGCTTCATTTACTTCCGGCATTGCTCAAAGTGCATTATTCGGTCATCTGAAAGGTGCATTTACCGGGGCAAGTTCCAACCATATCGGTCATTTTGAAACGGCAAATGAGGGAACGATATTCTTTGATGAAATCGGAGATATGCCACTGGATATTCAATCTTCTTTACTGAGAATTCTTGAAGAAAAAACTATTAAACCTCTCGGTTCTCACATTAATAAAAAAGTTGATTTCAGAATGATAAGTGCAACGAATAAGAATGTTTATGATTTAGTGAAAAATAAAGAATTTCGTCTTGATTTTCTAAATAGAATAAATACTTTGGAAATTGTTATTCCGCCCCTCAGAGAACGAAAGGATGATCTTCCTATTTTAATTGATTATTTCCTCGAAGATTTAAGTGTAAATCTAAAAGTAAAACGCCCCAAAATGACTGTTTCGGCACTCAGTTTTTTAAGTGATTATGATTATCCGGGGAATATCAGAGAGCTGAAAAATCTCATTGAAAAGCTCATTGTTTTTTGTAAGAATAATGAAATTACCGGTGAAGATATTCGGTTATTGCTAAAAGTAGGGAGCAAAGAAACAATAATTAATGATAATAAATCTCTGACATTTAATATTGCTGAACTTGAAAAAAATGCAGTAGAAAGAGCAATGATTGAGACAAATAATGTTCAGACAAAAGCAGCTAAACTTCTCGGAATTACTCCGCATTCTTTATTGAGAAGATTGAAGAAATATGGGATTG
>JAOZMQ010000492.1 GCA_029934195.1 Candidatus Cloacimonadota bacterium
CAGTACAAGTGGGAGATTATATTGAAGCCGGCGAACAATTGGGAACTCTTTATCCGTGGGGATATTACGATTTTACTCATATTCATTTTGCAAGAGTAAGGTGTTCCGGTTCTATTTGGAATGGAAATTGGTGGACGATTGATAATCCTTTAATGGATGTAATAAATCATGTTGATCAAGATTTACCTGTTTTTCAAAATGCGATTGGAAATGATTTGTTTGCTTTCCGAGATGAAAATGGAAATTATCTTGAAGCGGAAAATTTATTTGGTTCTTTTGATATTATTGTAAAATGTTATGATATTTGTAATTCTTCTTGGAAAATTGATGTAAATAAATTGGAATACAAAATTAGGCAAGCTAATGCTCCTGCAAACATTGTTTATGAAAATTTTGCTTTTCAATATGATTTTGTGTTGGATACTTATCATGCTGGTACACAAGATGATATGATTCTCAATACTATTTATAGTCGTGATAATACTTGCTATTCTATTGGGAATTATGATGAAAGAGAATACTATCATATTATTACAAATTCTGATGGCGATTCCTTAATTACAGAAAATGATGCTTCTGAAATTTTTGATTCATCTACAATTCCAAATGGTGAATATTTATTGGAAGTTACAATTCAAGATGCATCACAAAATGAAGTTTCTGAATCAATTCAAATTACAATTAATAATGATATTTTTTATGGTGATATCAATGGTGACGGGGAAATTTTAGCTTATGATGCTGCTTTAATTCTTCAATATTCTGTAGGATTAATTTCTTTTGAACCGTGGCAAATTCAAGCAGGAGATGTCGATGGAAACGAGGTTGTTCAGGCTTTTGATGCTGCTTTGGTTTTGCAATATGTAGTGGGAATTATAACTGAGTTTCCTGTACAAAGTAGAAGTGATTTTGCTCTACCGGAGGCAAAAATTAAAATTGAAGTTAAAGATGAGAAATTAATTTTTATAGCGGAGAAAAATCTTTTTGCATTTGAAATTGATTCTGCAAAATTGAATAGGGAAGAGATAGATTTGGAAAATAGTTTTACTCCTTATTTGTCCGAAAAAAATAACAATAAAATTGCAATAATTTCTGCCATTCCAATGAAGGGTAATTTTTTGGAAATTCCATTAAATTCAAAGGGAAATATTAAATTGGATTTAATTTTGAATACAAAAAAAGTTTTGCAGAAAATCAATAATGACGATAATTTATTGGAAATTAACAAAGTAATTGGAGTTTATCCAAATCCATTTAATCCATCAACAATATTCAAATTATCTTGTGAAGAAAATGCAGAAGTTTCAATTGAAATTTATAATATTAAAGGAGAGAAGATTAATTCTCTTGTCAAAGGGAAATATAGCGGTACGCCTTCTTTTGAATGGAAAGGCATTGATAATTCTGGTAATTATGTTGCCTCAGGTATTTATTTTTCAACAATAAAAATTAACGAAAAGAGATTTAATCAGAAGTTATTATTGTTGAAATAGCATTATTATCTTATCTCACGTTCAGAATACTTGACATCAATGATTTAAAGATAACATTAGTTTAAAAAAAATGGAAAAGTAAAAAATTCCGGAGTTCCTCGTGATAGCAGGGACTTCGGGATTTTTTGAAAGAGCAGAGTTTTTGTTCTCGCTTCACATTCATTTCCATTCATTACGAAGCAAGTCCAAAAAGACAGGAGTCTTGACGTTAACTAAAATTTATGGAGTAGCAGTTGGATATTATTTCAATAGTATTTATTGCCGTTGGTTTATCAATGGATTCGTTTGCAGTTTCAATAGCAAATGGTTTAACATTAAGAGATTTGAATTTTAAGAAAAGATTAATAATAGCTTCTTCTCTTGCGATTTTTCAGGCTTTAATGCCACTATTTGGATGGTTTATCGGTACTGGATATAAAAACCACATTATAGAGATTGCTCATTGGATTGCATTTCTACTTCTTTCATTTATTGGCTTAAAAATGATTTATGAGGGAATTAAGAAGAAAAATAATAATTCAGAGAAATCCGAATTAAAAATTCCAATATTAATTGGACAATCTTTTGCTACAAGTATTGATGCTTTTGCAGTTGGAATTAGCTTTGCATTTTTGAATTTGTCTATCACGATACCAATTTTAATCATTGGAGTTATTACTTTAATCATTTCTTTCATTGGTTTATCTTTGGGGAAATTTTTAGGGATAAAATTTGGGAAATTTGCAGAAATATTTGGCGGATTGGTCTTAATTGGAATTGGGATTAAAGTGTTAATCGAACATTTGTATTTTTAATAAGTGGATTATTTGTTAAAAAAAATCAATAGCAAACGTGTCAGCGGTTAGACCGGATGCTTTGTTTGGCTTGAATCTCTTGAAACTAAAATCCAAATTCCAATGATTTAACGAAGACACCAGTTAAAAAAAAAGGAAAAAAAGACAGGAAAAACGTACCCGTTTTAAACGTACCCGTTTTATTCCTCACGTTAGCTCAAAAACTTCGCTTTTGCAGGGACTTCGGGATTTTTGGGAAGTGCCAGAGTTTTTGTTCTCGCTTCACATT
>JAOZMQ010000493.1 GCA_029934195.1 Candidatus Cloacimonadota bacterium
TCTCTATCATCCAAAACATTTTTCAATTTTTCTTCAGTTATCCTAGAGTATTGCAAAGAGTATGTTGCATTTTTATGACCGAGTTGTCTTTGTACAGCTTCAGGATTTCCAGTTTTTTCAATTATATGAACTCCAATAGCATGTCTTGCCGAATGAGGAGTTTTACCTGATACACCGGCAGTAAGTGAAACTTCATTCCAAATATAATTAATGGCATTAGGGTGAAGTTTACCTGAAGAATTTCTTGATGTTTTAGATGGAAGAAATAGAATAGAAGTTTGGTATCTTTCATTATCATTTTCTCGTTCTTTCTCAATATAATCTTTAATAGCATTAATGCCTTCACGACTAATAGGGTATGGGTGAATAGCTCCACCTTTAGTTATTGCTTTCAAAATCCTTTTATCAAAATCAATATCCCATATTCGAAGTGAAGTTGTGGCAGCTCTTCTCATTCCGGTTTCCATGAGAGTATAAATAATTGCCCGATTTCTATATGGTCTATAAGTTTTTCTTTTCTTTCTTTTTTTAACTTCCTTAATTCTATTTCTATCTTTAGATAGTCCTCCAATCTCAAGTAACAAATCAGCAGCATCTAAAATTTTTCTTCGCTCCGATGGGGTAACGGCTCTTTCAATATTAAGTATAGTTCCGGTTGAGATTGATTTTATTTTTCTCATAGGATTTCCGAGCGGAAAATTTATAAGAGTACTTATCCAGTTAGCAAAAGTTTTTAGATGAGCTAACATTCTGTTAATTGTATTATCTTGCCAGTGTCGTTTACCAGATTCAATTCGTGTGCGTTGAAGAGTTGAGATAAAATGTCGTGAGAGTCGAGGTGTCCATTCTGAACAATTATCAGAACCAACCGAATTTTGCATAAAGGCGATAAAAATTTCAATATCACGTTTTTGAACTTTTCTTGATGATTCTAAAGTCGTAACTTCTTTTTCCAAGTAGATTGTTAACCATTCGGAAACAGAGCCAAAATGGTGGGTTCTTTTCTGTAAATCATTTTGTAAGGTAATTTGCGGCATAAAAATATCTTTTTTTCCCATAATATTCTCCAAATCAGTATTATTTTACCTTGTGAAACATACCTTTTGCAAGGTAATTTGTCAAGCAGAAATTAATCTCAAATCTGTCTTATTTAGAGCAGGTAATATTTTTTATGATTACGAAGCCTATTTTCAAAGATTTATTATTTTCTTAAAATTAATGATCAGAAAAGAATGTTTTTGATGTTGATGAAATATTCCTTCTTTAAACTCAATCCTCATAGCAAGAGTAGGGGAGAGAAGTTCTTCAATAAATCTATTTTATTTGAGAGAAAATATCCAAAAAAACTTATTTGCGGAAGATAATTTACTCTCTCAAATAAATTGATATTTTGCCATTCGTTTTTCACCTTCCATTTCAAGTATTCCTTTCTCAACTGCAAATCTTAAATCCCTGCTCGCAGTTGCTGATGATATTCTTTTATTTGCCCTTAAATAATCTTTCCTGGAAAAATATTGTGTCCCGATTATTTCTTTGAAATTATTGATTCTGTCAATAGGTGTAATTTTGGTATTGGGTGATTTTAATAATTCTTCCAAAGAATCCTGAATAATTTCAAGCATGAATTCAATAAAAACGGTGGAGTTTCCATTATTATCTGATTTCTCCAAAACATTATAATACTCATTTTGTCTTTCTTTAATAATTGTCTCAATCGGTAAAAATTCAAATATTGGAGAGTATTCTCTTAAAATTACAGTTTGCCATAATCTGCCCATTCGACCATTACCGTCTAAAAAAGGGTGAATAAATTCAAACTCATAATGGAAGACACAACTCTTTATAAGAATTAAATCCGGATCATTTTTAAGATAATCAAAAAGTTGATTCAGAAGAGAGTGAACCATTTTTCCCGGTGGAGCTAAATGAGTAATTTCATTTCCTTTAAAAATTCCAACAGATGAAGTTCTCAATTTTCCCGGATTATCAATTAGATTATTCATTAAAATTTCATGAGCTTTGCATAAAGATGATAATTCCAGTGAAGCAAATTTTTCTAATATGCTATAAACTTCAATTGCATTCTTAACTTCCAGAATATCTTTTTGTGGAGCCAAAACTCTTTTATTATTCAATAAATCTGTAATTTGCTCAATAGATAATGTATTTCCTTCAATGGCAAGAGATGATTGAATAGTTTTTATTCTGTTGCTTTTTCTTAATTTTGTTTGCGGTTTGAATAAATTAGCAGATTTTATTTCCCCAATTTTTTCAGAAATTGAAGCAGTTAAGTTTAAGATTTTACTAGAAATCTCGTATGGTGGTTTCATTATCACCTCCTTATGATAGTATCATTTAATATTATCACTGAGTTTTTTGTCAAGCTTGCTATTAAAAGAATTTTAACTCAATTAGGAGAAACTTCAGACAGGGTTACATTTAGACTGTTATGCTTTTTTCAAAACAAAATCTCTAATAATTCCTAACTTGGATAAAGCTGAAGAATATTTTTGTAACTAACTAATA
>JAOZMQ010000090.1 GCA_029934195.1 Candidatus Cloacimonadota bacterium
TATTAGTTGATAATACTGGTTCTTTTGTTGTGTCTTCAGAAATTTCTAATACTTCATCACTATTGTCATTTTTATGAATTACTTTTTCCCCTAAACCAATAGATTCACTTTTCATCATAGTTGATTTTGATTTTTTTGTTGAGCGTGTATTGAATTCAATATCAATAAAAAGATGAATTAACTCAGAAACAGCAAGTAATAATATAATTCCTATTATCCCAAATATTATGGGAACTATAATTGTTAGAAATCCAATTGAACTATCAGTTTTAGAACTGATTTGAATACCAATAAAAATACCAATTAATGCAACAATTCCTAAAATAACTGCTAAGGTTTTACAAACACCTGAAATCATCTTTAATGCACTATACCTATTCTCCATCTTTCCTCCTATTTCACACCTTGTCAAAAGGCTCTGTGTCACTCATAATTTATGTTTTCCTTGGTTGAGGATCAGTTCTTTTCAATGATTTTTTACTCAACTTAAATTTCAAAATTATGTACTAATTTCTCATATTATAATACCACTATCTAACCTGTTTCCGTGAAAGCACGAACATACAAAATGGTAGAATGACTGTATTTCAGTCCCGACTTCCGATTAAAACAGTGCAACGTATCACTTAGTAATCTAAATAATTTTCCAATTAATCTTTTCTTCATGAACTTCAGTTCTTCATGGTTAAAAAGTCTTTTTTGTTTAGATGCTAATATACTTCTTTACCGCATTTTGGACATTTCATATACTTTTGTTTTTCTTTATTCATTCTTTCTTCCATGTATGGATGATTACATTCTGGACATACAATATTTACCGGTTTAAATTTGCTGATATGTTTACATTTTGGATAATTTGAACATCCATAAAAGAATCTGCCTTTTTTATTTTTTAGCTCTACAAATTCACCTTCTTGACAATCCGGACATTTAATTCCAAGTGTAAATGGTTTTGTATATTTACATTCTGGATAGTTTGTACAGGCAATAAATTTTCCATATCTTCCACTTTTTACAACAAGAGGATTGCCACATTTTGGACATTTTTCATCTAAGACTTCAGGTTCTTTGACACTAATTTTTCCATTTTCATCTTTTGTGAAATTTTTAATATTTGAACATTTAGGGAAATTTGGACATGCCAAAAATTGACCTTTTCTTCCCCATTTAACAATCATATTACTTCCACATTTATCACATAAAATATCAGTTTCTTCTTGGAAGGATTTTTTTATTTCTTTATAATCAACACCTTCAATGAGTTCTTCGAGTTCGGAATGGAATTTTTTCATTACTTCGAGCCAATTGATTTTTCCAAATTCAATATCATCTAATCCTGTTTCCATTTGAGCTGTGAATTCAACATTAAAAAGCTTGCTGAATTTTTCTACAAGAAAATCACTGACAATTTCTCCGAGAGAAGTAGGTTGGAATCTTTTTTGAATCATTTCTACATATTTTCGGACAATAATTGTATTAGTAATGGAAGCATAAGTTGAAGGTCTTCCGATACCTTTTGATTCAAGTTCTTTAATAAGAGAAGCTTCTGAATATCTTGCAGGTGGTTTCGTGAAATGCTGTAAACCTTTAATTTCTTCATGAACGAGAGAATCTTTTACTTGATACTCAGGTGCAATTTCTTCTCCACTTGAAATATTAACATGAGAAAAAACCTTTAAAAATCCTTTTTCTGTTATAGTACTTCCTGAAGATTTGAATTTTGCTTCATTTGCTGAAATCTCGATATTTACAGTGTTTAGTTTAACCGGATTCATTTGAGTTGCTATAAATCTGCTCCAAATAAGAGTGTATAATTTCAATTGTTCATCTGTCAAAAATGAAGCAATTGACTCTGGAGTTCTAAAAGAATCGGTTGGACGGATAGCCTCATGAGCATCTTGTGCTTTATTTTTATTTTTAAATGTTCTGATTGAAGAATTAACTTCTTTTGAACCAAATCTTTCTTTAATCAATTTTCTACAAGAATCATTTGCTTCATCAGCAATTCTCAAAGAATCTGTACGCAGATAAGAGATTAAACCAGTCGGTTCTCCATTTATTTCGACACCCTCATAAAGTCTTTGGGCAATACTCATTGTTCTTTTGGCAGAATAATATAGTAATCTTGCTGCGTCTTGCTGTAATGTACTGGTTATATACGGAGGATATGGAGCTATTTGTCTCTTTGATTTTTTCAAAACTGAAATTGTAAATTTCTGTTCGGCAAGATAATCTAAAATTTTGTCAGCTTCTTCTTTTGTTTGAATATCAATTTTTTCATTTTTCCATTTGGATAGAGAAGCCTTGAATGGTAATAGTTGATCTCTATAAAACTGTGTTTCAATTGACCAATATTCTTGTTTCTCAAAAGCTCTGATTTCTTTTTCTCGTTCACAAATTATTCTTAAAGCAACAGATTGAACACGTCCGGCAGAAAGCCCTTTTGATATAACTCGCCACAAAACTGGACTTACTTTGTATCCAACAATTCGATCAAGAATTCTTCTTGCTTGCTGAGAATCAACTTTTGCTAAATCAATAACTCCCGGATTTTCGATAGCTTTTCTTATAGCAGTTTTGGTGATTTCATTAAAGACTATTCTATGAATTACTTTCCCTTTTATTTCTTTCTTCAATACTTCAGTTAGATGCCAAGCAATTGCTTCTCCTTCGCGGTCATGGTCTGATGCGAGATAAATTTCACTTGCTTCTTTTGCTGCTGTTTTAAGGTCTTTAATAACTTTTGTTTTTGTTCTATCTGTAACATATTTTGGGGTGAAATTATTTTCAATATCCACTCCGAGAGTTTTCTTTGGTAAATCTCGCACATGCCCTATTGAAGCTTTTATCGTATATTGATTATTCAGAAATTTACTGATAGTTTTTGCTTTTGCAGCTGACTCCACAATGATTAAATCTTTTCCCATTATAATTCCTTCTTTTCTATTATTCAGGATTTTGTCAAATAACCTAACCCTATCTATCTTTGAGTTAAATATTCTTTTTTGAACAAACAACAAACAGGTATAATCGTCATATAAATACCAACAAATATTATCTATTCACATAAAATTTATTTTGTTACAGCATTTTAGTTTATCGTTTCCACTAATATTGTACTATTCATTCTATTTAATAAATTGAAAATCTCATAAATACCAGGGTCATTTATGTTTGTAAAAAGTAGAATACCGACAATTTGTTTTATCATTTGTCTATCAATTTTTTTTTCAAGAGAAACGTGCATTTTAACACATAAATCCATATATTTCTCGAAATCATCAATAGAAATGGTTCTATAATTTACAAGTTCTAACAAATATGAGATTGCTTCTTGAGTTAAAACATTACTTTCATATTCGTCCGGAATTCTATTATACTCAATTTTAAGTTCTTCTTCTTCTTCATATAGAAATCTAATCATTTTCTCAAACTCTGCTAAAATATCTGGAAAATCCTCTGAATCTTCAAATTTTGATGATGAAATTAATTTCTTATCAAAATCATAATTCTTGTTTTTATTTTTCATTATTACTCCATAAAAGGAAACTATTCCTGAACTTTACCACAACATTTCTTATATTTCTTCCCGCTTCCACAAGGACAAGGATCATTTCTTCCAACTTTTATCTCAACTATTCTTGGGACAATTTTTCTTTTTACCGGTTCAACTCCTCGATTTGTCTGCTGAATTGGTTGAGGCGTAGGATTAGGATTACTTGTACCAAAAGCAGAGATTGAATCATGATTAAGATTTGCTTTTTGAACCATGCTTTCAAGTTGAGCACGCGTAACAATAAAAGTAGTAAATACAGCTTTGGAAACATCTTCAAAGATTTTGATAATCAGATTTTCAAAAAGTTCATAACTTTCTTTTTTATATTCAATCAAAGGATCTTTATTTGCATAAGCTCTCAGACTAATTCCATCTCTCAATAAGTCCATCTCCCGTAAATGATCTCGCCATTCTGTATCTACAACTTGCAATAATGATTTCCTTTCAATTTCACGCATCTGCTCAGAAGACAACATTTCTTCTCTTTTATCATATTCTTTTAAAATAACATTTTCAAGATTTGGAATAAAATCATCAGGACGATCAGAATTTCCCATCACCATTTCTTTGGTTAAGGTTAAATTGAAATTTACAGCGAACCAATGGAAAACTTTATCCAAATTCCAATCTTCAAAATATTGGCTTGAATCAACATGAAGCTCAACGATATTTGCAATTGTATCACGAATCATATCCAAGATTTCTTCTTTAATGTCATATCCTTTAAGAACATTTCGTCGGTAATGATAAATTACTTCCCGCTGTTGATTCATTACTTCATCGTACTTTATTAATTGCTTACGAATTTGGAAATTATGCCCTTCCACTTTTGTTTGAGCTTTACCAACTGCACTTGTCATCCAAGGATGAGTGATTGCTTCACCGTCTTTTATTCCCAGTTTAATCATCATTGGAGCAATTCGATCTGAACCAAAAAGCCTCATTAAATCATCTTCCAAAGAAAGATAGAAACGTGAAGTCCCCGGATCACCTTGTCTTCCACTACGTCCGCGAAGTTGCCTGTCAATACGTCTTGATTCATGTCGTTCCGTACCAATGACATGTAATCCGTCAAGAGGTTGACCATACGGATGATCTTCTGTAATATCCATCTTCAAATTAAGATATTTTTCTTGAGATTGTGTCACAACTGTATCTCCAAGTTTAATATCCGTACCACGTCCAGCCATATTTGTAGCAATAGTAATAGAGCCTGCTTGACCTGCATTTTTTACAATGTCAGCTTCTTTCTCGTGCTGTTTTGCATTCAAAACATTGTGCGGAATATTTCTTCTTTTCATCATTCTGCTTAATGTTTCAGAAACATCAACGGTAACAGTACCAATAAGAACAGGTTTTTTTAGTTTATACCAGTATTCCACTTCATCTATAATTGCTTTATATTTTTCATTTTTTGTAAGGTAAATAACATCATCATAATCATTTCTAGAAATTGGTACATTTGTAGGAATCACACTAACAGGAAGATTATAAATTTCTACAAATTCTCCTTCTTCTGTAATTGCAGTACCAGTCATTCCGGCTAATTTATCGTACATTTTAAAGAAATTCTGTAGAGTGATTGTAGCCAAAGTTTGACTTGCTCCTTCAATTTTCACATGTTCTTTTGCTTCTAATGCTTGATGTAGTCCATCACTAAATCTTCTTCCCGGCATCATACGACCAGTAAATTCATCGACAATCATTACTTTATTGTCTTGAACAACATAATCTACATCCTTTTCAAAAAGACTAAAACTTTTTAACAATTGTGAAATATTATGGAGCTTTTCATTTTTATCAAAGAAATTTTGTGTAATTTTCTCTTTTTCTTTCATTTTTTCTTCATTTGAGAAGAGCTCATTTTTATCAATTACAGCCAAAAGATCATCTAATTGTTCCAAAATGAAAAGGTCATAATCAAATTTTGATAACTCATTTCGACCTTTCTCAGCTAAATCAACAGAATTTGCTTTTTCATCAATGACATAGAATAATTCATTATCAAGCTCATGCATTTTTTTATCACGAATATAATTTCCTTCTACATCAAGGAGCAACTTTTTAAGATTACCTTCTTTCATAAGTTTTAAGAATTGTTTATGTTTGGGGGTTGCTCTTTTTACCATCAATAATTTTTTACCAACTTCATCCGCATCAAAATCTTCTTTCTTTATCAATTCTTTAATTTCTACAACAATTCTATTTACCATCATTGTCTGTGTAGCTACCAATTTTCTAATATGTGGTAAGAGGTCTTTATAGAAGTTTTTGCTTTCTGCAACTTGCCCTGAAATAATAAGCGGAGTTCTGGCTTCATCAATTAATACACTGTCAACCTCATCAATAATAGCATAATAAAGATCTCTTTGCACAAGTTGATTTGGAGAAACTGCCATATTTTCTCGCAGATAATCAAAACCAAACTCGCTATTTGTTCCATAAGTTACATCACAATTATAAGCCTCTCTTCGTTCTTCATTTGTTAAACCACCGACAATACAACCAATTGTTAATCCGTGAAATTCAAAAATCGGTGCCATCCATTCCGAGTCACGCTGTGCAAGATAATCGTTCACTGTAATCAAATGAACACCTCTTCCTACGAGTGTATTAAGAAACAAAGGTAAGGTTGCTACAAGTGTTTTCCCTTCACCGGTAGCCATTTCCGCAATTTTTCCTTGGTGAAGCATTATCCCTCCGAATAATTGTACATCGAATGGAATCATAAACCAAGATTCTTTATTATCGCGATAAGAATATTCATATCCAACTAACCGACGGCAAGTATCTTTAACTATAGCAAAGACTTCTTCGAGATAGTTCCCTAAAATTTTTTGTGTTTCAGATTTTAGAGTTTTATGTTTTTCATCAATTAGATTACTAAGTTTATCTTTTTTCTTTTCATCTACTTCTATACTAAATTCTTCTTTAAATTTTTCCCATTCTTCAAAATGTGTATGAAGATGAGAGTGAATATCTTCTTTTATCTCATTTACTCTATTTCTTATTTCTACATCAGAAAGAGGTTCCAAAGTTTTATAGATTTTATTGATATTATCAACAATAGGTTGTGTACTTTTCAAATCCCTATCGTGCCTATCACCAAAGAATTTTTTTATTAATTTTTTGAACATTTTGAACTTCCTCAACTATTTTGGTCAAAATTTCATTTATTATTTGATTGTCAATCAATTATCTATTTTGGAGGGTGAAAGATAGAAACTATAACCTAAAAAAATCATTCCCTTTTTCATATTGACTATAAAATCTTATTTTATACTGTCGTTTTAGCTTATAATTAGAGCTCAGCAAAATCTGATTTTCGCAGAAAAACAATCACAAATAATTAACTCGAATTTCTGAAAGAAAATTTTAATAGAACCACACTCTTTCGTAAACTTGCACAAAAGAAGTGAGCTTTTTGTGAAAAGATTGTGAAAGAGTGTGGTTTATTATGTTCAAAGCCCCAGTAAATTTTGCGTATTAATTGCGATTTGAAATTGTGAAAATAGTTGATTTGGTGAGTTCTGATAATTGAAATATCTTTTTTCTATTCTGATAATAGTTCTATGAAAATTTTTGGGAGGATTTTTTGGTGAACTTATTTTTTAATGATATTAATCAATTTTTGGTTTTTTCATTAATAGTCTTATTGAGTCAGATTATTTATTCCACTTTAGGATTTGGATCTGGAATGTTTGCAATTTCGATATTAGCGTTTCTGTATGTAAAGTTGAGTTTATAGTGCCTTTGAAAAAAACAATTTCAGAACTCCTGACCTCATAGTTGTCTTTTTCCGCTAATTCTGTAAATAGTATCTGAATGAAAAGGAATTTTTTAACCATGAAGAACAGAAGTTCATGAAGAAAAATTAAGTGGGAAATTATTTATTTTTCAGCTTCATAGAAGCGACATTTATGTTTTTTGTAAAATATGTAAGTATTCTTCAGTTTTAGTTGCAAGATGATTTCTATTGATATCTTTATCTGCTTTAAATCTTTGGTAATTTATTGAAACGAAATTGTATTTTCCGTATTTCCCCATTATTTTTTTTACATCATTCAAAGACATTAATCCTTCATTATTATAGCTCAAAAAAATGTACTGAAATTTAGCATTTTTAATCAATTCATCGAATTCATTTTGGACAAAATTTTTACTACAATATTTTGATTTATTATATTCTCGGAGTCCGGTTATTCCTTTCGGGACGAAATTATCGTAAAGAGCAATTGTGTTTAATAAATGATAATTTGCACCATATTGACGAGCATTATAAGGTGGATCAAGATAAAGAATATCGCCTTCTATTTTATTTATTAATTCATTACTGTCTAAATTGAACACTTTATTTTTTTGATTATTGAACTCAAATTCAGCAGGAATCAAAATCAATTCTTTTTGAGCAGATTTCTTCAAATGCTTTAAATACGCACCATAAACTGAAGCAGTATTTGCAACCTTGTCTGTACTTTCCAATAAACTTGTCAGTAAGAAAAAATACAAAGGATCATCAATTTTATTCATATCTTTCCAAGATTCAATTTTCATTCTTATTGCATCAATTTTTTTCCCATTTTGATCAGAAAAATACTGCCTTTTACCGGATCCTGATTTACAATAATTTCTATAAATGAATCCTTCTAAGGGTTGAAGTTTATTTAACTCTGCTATAAAACTCAATTTATTTTTTATTGGTAAATGATTTTCAATATAATTCTTGTTTAAAACGTAGCTATAATATTCAAAATCATTGCTAATAATTTGTTTTACTTCTTGTTTGAATTTCCTTCCAATAATTCCGGTTCCAGCAAAAAGATCACAGAAAACTTTATTTGATAAATTTTCACCAACAACAGAATAAATTGTGTTTTTAATGAAATTTGATAATTTTAGCTTTGATCCTATATAATTCATATTAATAGTATTCCTTAACTTTCAAGAAGCATTTTACCTTTTTTGGCAATAATATACTTCTGGTTTGAGCTTTTAGGTTTATCGGGAATAGTCATTTGTAATAATTCTAAAACTAAAAGAGGATTTATAAATTTATGCCTGAATTTTGTTCTGTTACTCCAATTAAAAACTTGCATAATTTCTTTAATTGTAGTTACATTCAAACATTTTGTAAGAATTATTTCAACTTACTCCCGACTTAGTCCCGACTTAGTCCAAACTTGGTCCCAGCTTAGTCCAGATTTAGTGTAGCCTTTAATCTGCTGAGTATTTTGTTCATTAATCTCAGATTGTGAAAAATCTTTATGAATCTTAAAAGATGTTTTAAAATAACTTCTATCATCATCAGTTTCAAAAACCGCTTTGGGTGAACCGTTCTTTTCCAATGCTTTTTTTATTGTAGGTATTCCAGTTGCTCTGCCTTCAGTGAGATGCAATTCCTTCAAGAATTCACCGATACGTCTATTTCTGTATTTACGGACATCAAATATATTTTTTTCCAATTTTTTTTTTGAGAGTGGCGGAAGCGGTCCGGGAAAACTGATAATATCAATTCGATTGCGATATATACGAACTTCAATAGTTGAATCGTTATCATATCCTCGATGATAAACAGCATTACAAAGACCTTCTTCCAATATTTCGTAAGGATAATTAAAGAATCTGTTTGCTTCGGCAATACCTTTGATTTTTACAATTTTTTCTTTTACTATCTGACTTTTCAGGTAATTTAGGGCATTTGTAAGTTGATGAAGTAAATTTCCTGCAAATATATTTTCAGTATAACTTGAACCTGCTTCATCATCAAAAGTAATAATTTCAATTTTCGCCGAGGGAAATACTTTTTGCGGTTCATTAGCAAAAAACAGCAGTCCGATATTTTTGGGTAGTAAATATTCGTCAGAACCTTCAGCGATATTCATTCTTCGGGCAATTTCATTTATTGACATTGTTGGAATATCATTTTCAAGTTCGCTTT